>JBAVGO010000130.1:0-2539 GCA_049684915.1 Lutisporaceae bacterium
TCAAGTAGGAATTTTTATTGGTATACAGATTATGATGCTAATAACTATTGCAAAATATGAGAGAGCGCTAAAAGATGAAAATAAATTAGAGAAACTGTACATAGAAGAGCATGATGAGAGAAGAAAACTCATTCAAGATAAAATTGGTGGAATCGGTTTCAACTTTGCTATTGGTGCAATTGCGACTGCGACGGTTATGTCAGGCTTCTTCCATCAATTGGTTTTTCTCACGCTTTTGTGGGTTCTAATTCTAATGGTTTTCGTAAAAGGGTTTTTAAAAATATATTACAAAAATAAGTTTTAGGAGTTGAGTTTATAATGACAAAATGCAATTCAAATAGATATTTAATAATTGCTAATTTATCAGCTATGATATATTTTTTCATAGGACATTTTGTGAACCTGCCAGATATAGTGAGAGGCTTTTGTCTTGGTGTTTGTATAGCTCTGTATCCAATCGGTTTATATGCCTTGAATCATGATATAAGTAAGTTGCAGAGCTTTAAAACAAAACTTATTAATAGATTTGCAAAATAAAATGGCATCATAAAAGCCGTAAAAATATGAGAAAGGAGCTATTGATATTATGGAGATAAAAAAGGTTGGCAGCAGAGGTACGCTTTTTACATTTTATGATCTGGGTATTCCAACTAATGTTTATGTAATTAACGGTAAGAAATATGTCTACATTCTAGATACTTATTTGGGTCCAGATATTATGGAAGAAATAAATAAATACATAGAAGAAAAGTATGGATATAAGCATGTTATTGTGATAAATAGCCACAGTCATTGGGATCACGTATGGGGTAATAGCTTATATGAGTCCTCTCTAATCATAGGACATGTGCTTTGCAAAGAACTTATGCTGAAGGAGGGGTTAGTCAAGCTTGAAAAGTATAAGGAATATAAAAAAGGCGATATCATTCTGACGTATCCCAATGTGACATTTACTGATAGTATTCATTTTGAGGAGGATAATATCCTGATTTACCATACTCCAGGTCATACTGACGATGAGATATCCGTATTAGATTTAGAGGATAAGGTATTATTTGCTGGTGATAACTTAGAAAGACCGATACCTTATATCATGTCAACGAAGCTTACTACATATATAAATACTCTGGAGGATTATCTAAGTGTCGATGCCAAGGTTATAATTGGTGGACATACAGGCTGCGAAGATAAAAGCTTGATTGAACATAATTTAGATTATATAAAAAAGGTTTTGTCAGGAAATACAACAGAATTTGAGACAGGAAAATATGCAGATTATCACAAAACTAACATGGCGTGGCTTACAAGTGCAAAATGAGGCACAGCAGAACTTATTTACATATAAAAAACCCCTCTACTGAGATTTTTACTCAATAGAGGGGTTAAAACTTCTATCTTACTCAAGCTTTAGAGACTGAAAGTTAAATTGATGCCCATCTCCAGTTCTTTTTACCTTCTCAATAGTTTTTGTTATATATTGAGTCAATTTCTCCTCAAAAACCTCTGCTGTTGTCTCATGATTTTCTATCATGAACAGTCCCTTTTCCCAACTGGCGGTAAGGGTTGGATTCAACAGTTCTTTTGCAGTGAGACGAACCAGCTCCACAATAGCCTCCCCTTTTGCCTCTGGGGTAACGACTTGTGTCTTATTGTTAATTTTAATATGTCCGATATCGACTAGCTTTTTAATGATTCCTGATCGGGTAGCAGAAGTACCGATACCACATGTTTTTAGCTGTTCTCTAAGCTCTTCATTTTCGATATACTTTCCCGCCTTTTCCATTGTAATGATTAGAGAACCATCCGTAAATCGAGCTGGAGGTTTGGTTTCTTTCTCCTCCAAATCAAAGCTAGTCACATCACACTTCTCTTTCTTGATTAGCTTTTGAATAGGAGAATCAGATAGTTCTTCTTCTTTTTTTGAAGAAGTAATATCATAAACTTCCTTCCAGCCCTGCACATTTAATGTTTTTGAATTAGTCACAAATATTTCTGTGTCTATTCCCGTCTCAACCTTCACAGTATTATACTCTGCGGGAGGATAAAAGATGGCAAGAAACCTTTTAACAATCAGATTGTAAATATTTCTTGTATCTCCATCCAGCTTGGACAGCTCAGTTGTCACATAGGTTGGGATGATGGCATAGTGGTCGGTAACCTTACTGTCATCTACATACCGTTTAGTTTTCTTATCAATGCCAAGCTCTCCAAACTCCTTAATTCTCAATATAAATTCTTTAAAATCAGCATTGCCATATAAACCATTTAGAACCTTTGGCAGCTCTGGTATAACGTCAGTGGAAAGCACCCTGCTATCCGTTCTGGGGTAGGATATCATTTTCTTCTCATATAGACCTTGAGCAATTTCCAGCGTCCGATCTACTGGAAGCTTAAATTTCTTATTCGCCTCCGATTGCAGCTCTGCAAGATTAAAAAGCAAAGGAGCTTGCTCCTTCTTTACCTTCACCTCAACCTTTTTGACTGTAGCCTCATTACCTTCCAGCTTTTTAATAATTTCCGTTGCTTCCTCTTTACTGAT
>JBAVGO010000131.1:0-27917 GCA_049684915.1 Lutisporaceae bacterium
GTAGGTTCAGGCGCAGTAGCTTCAATCATAGCTGAATAATTAAAACGTTTACCGCTATTTAAATCTAAAACTAAAAATTTAACTTTTGAATGATGCTTAAAGGACTAGGTATAAACCTAGTCCTTTATAAAGTATTAAAAGTTGTATATAAGGTTATAATTAATTTAAATGACTGATTTTACTACTTTACCTAATAGTAGACATAGCGTATTAGGGTAATTAAATATTGACACGACAGTAAAATTATGATAGATTTTATAAAGTAGCCTTATACTGCTATAATGCTGTGAAAATCATAAATTTTCAATATAAATGAACTCTATCGGTGGGAGGTGTAGATGATGAGGGTAAAAATCACTCTTGCATGTGGTGAATGCAAACAAAGAAACTACGATTCAATGAAGAATAAGAAGAATAATCCAGAGAGACTCGAAATGAACAAGTACTGCAGATTCTGCAGAAAGCACACAGCACATAAAGAAACAAAATAGCCTGTAAAGGAAGTGTATAAAATGGCTGTAAAAGCAAAAAAAATTGATATAGGTAAATTTTATAGAGAAACAAAGTCAGAAATAAAAAAGGTATCTTGGCCTAGTAGAAAAGAGTTAATTCAGCATACTGAGGTTGTTGTAACTTCTATTATTTTAGTTGGCTCATTGATTGCATTGGCTGACTTTACATTTGCACAGATTACAGGGTTTGTTTTGGGAAAAATGTAGTTTGAAGAGTCAAAGGCTATAGCGATTAATCTTTTTGATTAACTCGTGTCAACCAAAGAAAAAGGAGGAAAGCCTTAGACAACAAACTAAGGTTTATACATCTATGGAAGAAAGAGGCAAGTGGTATGTTGCTCATACCTATTCAGGATATGAAAATAAGGTAAAGGCCAACATTGAAAAGCTAGTTGAAAATAGAAACATGCAAGATGTTATATTTGAAATTAGAGTACCAATGGAAGAACAGGTAGAAATCAAAAACGGTAAGAAAAAGATTGTTCAGAAGAAGATTTTCCCCGGCTATGTGCTTGTGAAAATGCTAATGACTGATGAATCGTGGTATGTAATTAGAAATACCAGAGGAGTCACCGGTTTTGTAGGACCTGGGTCCAAGCCTGTACCTCTATCCGATGCAGAAGTAAAAGCCTTAGGAGTTGAGAAGAACCTTGTTAAGCTTGATGCTAAACTGGGTGACAACGTAAAGGTGATATCCGGACCTTTTGAAAACTTTATTGGGGTTATACAAGAGATAAATAATGAAAAGCAAAAGATTAAGGTGCTTGTTTCCATGTTTGGCAGGGAGACACCTGTAGAACTGGAATTTACACAAATAGAAAAATTCTAATTTGTTTGTATTAATACACTTTAGTGTAGCAATCTTGAGAGGAGGTGTAATTATGGCAAAAAAGGTAATGGCAATGGTTAAGTTACAAATTCCAGCTGGAAAAGCAACACCAGCACCACCAATTGGTCCAGCTTTGGGTCAGCATGGTGTAAATATCATGGGATTCTGTAAGGAATTCAATGAGAAAACAGCTAAACAAGTGGGTTTAATTATTCCTGCAGTTATAACTGTTTATCAGGATAGATCATTTACGTTTATTCTTAAAACACCACCGGCATCAATACTTATAAAGAAAGCGGTAGGAATTGAAAGCGGTTCAGGTGTACCAAACAAGACTAAGGTTGGTAAGATTTCAAAGGCAAAGATTAGAGAAATTGCTGAGCTAAAGATGCCTGACCTAAATGCTGCAAGCGTAGAAACTGCTATGAGCATGGTAGCTGGTACTGCAAGAAGCATGGGTGTAACTGTAGAAGAGTAACTAGAATAAGTGGGAGGATAATTCCGCTATTACCACAAGGAGGTATATTTTAATGTTTAGAGGAAAAAATTATCAAGAAAGTGCGAAGCTTATTGACAACTTAAAGTTTTATGATGTAAATGAAGCTTTGGATTTAGTTCAAAAGACTGCAAAAGCAAAGTTTGATGAGTCTGTTGAAGTTCACGCAAGATTGGGTGTTGACCCAAGACACGCGGATCAACAGGTTAGAGGAGTAGTTGTACTTCCTCATGGAACTGGTAAGACACTAAGGGTGTTAGTATTTGCAAAAGGTGATAAGGCTAAGGAAGCTGAATTAGCTGGTGCAGATTTCGTAGGAGCAGAAGAATTGGTTGCAAAGATTCAAAGTGAAAACTGGTTCGACTACGATGTAATAGTAGCTACCCCTGATATGATGGGTGTTGTTGGTAGACTTGGTAAGGTACTTGGACCTAAGGGCTTAATGCCAAATCCAAAATCAGGTACAGTTACATTTGACCTTGAAAGAGCTATTAAGGAAATTAAAGCTGGTAAGGTTGAATATAGAGTTGACAAAACATCTATTATACACGTTGCTATAGGTAAGGTATCCTTTGGTACTGAGAAGCTTGCTGACAACTTCAAGACACTTATGGAAGCTGTTGTAAAGGCTAAGCCATCTGCAGCAAAGGGAACATACTTAAAGAGCGTTGTAGTTACAAGCACAATGGGTCCAGCTGTAAAAGTTAACCCAGCGCGTGTAACAGATTAATATTGCTATATTGACAATTACGTTTGTAGCTGTTAAACTAGCATAGTAAAAATAGAATATTTACCGTAGACAGTAGGTGTTGCGATATAGCATGTAAAACCCTACCGAGGTTTTATCTAATAAATAAAACACGGCCTCTCTATGTCTACGGAGAGGCCTTTTGTATCTCAAAGGGCCTTGAAGGAACAACAGATTAAGAGAAATTTCTTGTAGATGATGAAACTAAAGGTTTCACAACGAGGAGGTGTTAGAATGGCAAAGAATCATGATGTTAAAGCTGTTGTAGTTAACGAAGTAAAGGAAAAGCTTGAAAAAGCAAATTCATTTGTATTAGTTGATTATAAAGGTATAAACGTTGAAGATGTAACTGAATTAAGAAAAAAATTCAGAGGTGCTGGTGTTGATTACAAGGTATATAAAAATACATTGTTTAAGAGAGCAGCTGATGAAATTGGGTTGGATTCTATTCATGATCAATTACAAGGAACTGTTGCTGTAGCTTTTGGATATGGCGATGTTGTAGCTCCTGCAAAGGTGCTAAACCAATTCATAAAAGAACATCCAAAGACTACTATATCAGTTAAATCTGGTGTGGTAGAAGGTAAGTTTATGAATGCTGATCAGATAAAAGCTCTTGGTGATTTACCATCAAGAGAAATATTGCTTTCAATGTTACTTGGTGCATTACAAGGTTCTATCAGAAACCTTGCATACTCATTGGATCAAATTAGAGAAAAGAAAGAAGCGCAAGCTTAATTAATAGGAGGTAAATAAAATGGCAAGTGAAAAAACTATAAAATTTATTGAAGAAATAAAAGTGTTAACTGTGCTTGAATTAGCAGAATTAGTAAAGGCAATCGAAGAGGAATTTGGTGTAACAGCAGCTGCTCCAACAGCAGTAGCAGGTCCAGCAGCAGCAGCTCCTGCTGAAGAAAAGACTGAGTTTGATGTAATTCTTTCAGCAGTTGGTGCTGAAAAGATAAAGGTTATTAAGGTTGTTAGAGAAATAACTGGTCTTGGCTTAAAGGAAGCAAAGGATTTAGTAGACAATGCTCCAAAGCCAGTAAAAGAAGCAGTTGCAAAGCAAGATGCAGAAGACATAAAGGCAAAGCTAACAGAAGTTGGCGCAACAATAGAAATAAAGTAATTAAACTTACTTTAGAAGAGCCGTTAAATTTACGGCTCTTCTTTTATTTTTTGAGTGCAAAAATAGAAAAAGATAAAACAAAAAAATTAACAATATGTATTTTTTTTAATACAAAATAGTGATATAATGTCCATTAATGTAACATAAAATTACAAAATACGACAATGGGAGTGCGAATGTTTGGATTTGTGGATTAAGACGGTATTGATTATGACTCTTATTGTACTAGCTATAATCAATGATTTGCAAAATTATAAGGTTAGAAATGAAATAACCCTCACCTTTGCAATTATAGGAATAGTATATAATATTAGCTTTTATGGGATACATAACTTCTATACAACAGTATTAGGACTAATAGTACCATTTCTTATACTACTTCCGCTCTATGCTGCTAGAATGCTAGGAGCAGGAGATATAAAGCTTTATTGCTCTATAGGTGCCTTTATAGGACTTAAATTAATATTAATGAGCATAGCTTACAGCTTCTTTGCAGGTGCAATTATAGCTCTTGTTATTATGATAATAAGAAAGAATGCTTTTTTGAGATTTAAATACTTTTTTACTTATATAAAGTGCTGCTTGCTGTGTATGAAAGTTATGCCCTATGCTGACTTAACAGAAAAGCAAGACGGAACTAAGATGCATTTTACGATACCTATAGCAATAGGTACAATATATATCGTAATAAACAATTTACATTTATAAAATAGCGCGTTCTATATAGAATAGTTTTTTTGACGTAATTAAAAGGCAAGAATCAGGGGGGAAGTTATGAGTACTATTAGTATTGTTATTGTTGATGAAAATCAAATCTATACAAAGGCTCTTTCTGAGTATTTGCAAGATGAATATGGACAGGCATTCGAGATTAGCTGCTTCACAGGTATAAAGTCATTAGAGGAATATTTAGTCAATAAGCATAACACTGATATAATGCTTATTGATAAGCATTTGTATAATGATTCCCTAAAAATATTTAAAGTGAAAACCACCTTAATATTAACAGACGATAGTCAAGAAAGTGAACTGAATGGGGAATTAACTTTATATAAATTTCAGTTGGGAGACAAGCTTGCTAAGTGCATACTACAGAACTATGATTCCTTGGAAAGTAAGCAATTTAGTATACATACAAAATCTACTGAAGCAAAGCTAATCACTGTATATTCTCCGACAGGAGGCTCTGGAAAGTCGACTATAGCTTATAATATTTCTCGTCAATATGCAATACAAGGAAAGAAAACACTTCTAATATCTATGGAGTCTTACACAGCTTTACCTATATTTAAATCCGAATCAAAAAATCGTGGATTATCATATCTAATGTATTTAATTAAAAACAAAGCAAATAATCTTCAAGTAAAGCTTGATGCAATAAAAGTACAAGACACAAATACAAATATACATTATATACCTAGAGACAACAATTCTTTAGAGTATAAGGATATTTGTATAGAGGATATTGCAGTCTTACAGAAGTTTTTGAAGAGTCAGAGCGGATATGATGCTGTTATATTTGATATGGATAGCTCTGTTTGTGAAAACACTTTGAGTATGTTTAAGTATTGTGATGTAATTTTGTGTGTTGTTGCCAGTGATATTGTTAGCAGAGAAAAACATGAAAGCTTTGAAAAGCAATTGGAGTTGTTTAATAACCTGTTAAATGTCAATCTAAATGATAAGATAATCATAGTTAATAACAAAGCTACAAGTCAGCATAGCGATAACAAAAGGGATTTTAGTAGCAGTATAAACATAGCAAATATTCCGTATTTGAAAGAAAGTACTTTTTCAGAAAATGGGTATTATCCGGAACTAGCTCATTTTAAACAGCTTTATGATATCATAGAAAGTTTCCTTACAGATAAGAGGACACAAGTATGAACAAGATTGACATCGTATCTGAAGTAGAATATATAAAAAGCCTAGTCAGAGATAATCTGGACTTCAATAAAGATTTAAACGATGAAGATATAATGGAGCTTATAACAGATATTGTTTTTGATCGTTCCTCTCAAAGCTATATTAGTATAACTGAAAAAAAAGAAATCATTGATATGGTTTTTAATTCTATAAGAAGACTTGATGTGCTACAGCCCTTGCTTGATGATTCAAGTATAACTGAAATAATGATAAATGGGCCTAAAGATATATTTATAGAAAAGGATGGTAGAACTTTTAAAGTTGAAACCTCCTTTGAAAGTAAGGAAAGACTGGAAGATGTTATTCAAGCTATAGTAGGGAAGGTGAACAGAACAGTTAATGAATCATCACCTATAGTAGATGCACGTCTTGCTGACGGTTCTAGAGTAAGTGTAGTGCTTCCACCCACCGCCTTAAACGGTCCTATACTCACCATAAGAAAGTTTAGCTATGAGCCTATAACTATTAAAAAACTTATAGAATGGGAATCTATAAATGATGAAGCTGCAGAGTTCTTGGATTTGTTGGTTAAAGCAAAATACAACATTTTTATATGTGGAGGTACAGGCTCGGGTAAGACAACACTGCTAAATGTACTGGCACAATATATTCCCAGGGATGAGCGGGTTATTACAATTGAAGATTCCGCAGAGCTTCAAATAAATAATATCGATAACATAGTAAAGCTGGAAACTAGAAATGTAAACACTGAAGGCAAAGGTGAAATTACAATACGTAATCTTATAAGAGCTTCTTTAAGAATGAGACCGGATAGAATAATTGTGGGAGAGGTAAGAGGAGCAGAAGCACTGGACATGCTTCAGGCGATGAATACTGGTCATGATGGTTCAATCTCAACAGGTCATGCAAACTCATGTATGGATATGCTTAGCAGGTTGGAAACCATGGTATTAAGTGGAGCAGTTTTGCCCTTAGAAGCTATACGACAGCAGATAGCCTCAGCTTTAGATATAATGATACATCTATCAAGAATAAGGGATAAATCTAGAAGGGTACTGGAAATATCAGAGGTTGCGGGCTACAAGGATGGGCAAATAGTTCTAAACCCTCTGTATTTGTTTAAAGAAACAGAGGACAGCTGTAATGAGAGGGTATCAGGCAAGCTATGTCTAACAGCTAATAAGCTTATAAATACTCAAAAACTGGCTATGTCAGGTTATAAATTAAATACTTGAGGTGATAACATAAATGGACGCACTTAGTATACTGTTGGTTGTTCTTATATTAGCGGCAGCAATTGGAATTGCACTTATCTATTATAAGGACAAGCTTTTAGCCTTTGTTTATGATAGGGAAATGATAAAGTCGGATAGTGGATTTGAGATTATTGATTATAATGTGTATGTTATAAAGCCTTTTGAACGCTCACTGTATATATTGTGTGCAGCTTTAGCTTTAATGGCATTGGGCTTCGTATTTTATAGAAACCTTGCTATGTCACTTCTGTTGATACCAGTGTTCTTATATTATCCTCAAATCAGAAGAAGGCAAATTATAAATAGGAGAAAGATTGAGCTTAAGCTTCAATTTAAGGATGCTCTACAGTCACTCTCATCCTCATTACATGCAGGAAGATCCTTTGAATCTGCTCTTAAGGGTGCAATATCAGATTTACTTATCCAGTATGAACTTGACTCATACATAATAAAAGAGCTTAGTATAATCGTAAGAAGGCTGGAAGCAAATGAAACTGTTGAGAGCACCTTTTTAGAGTTTGCAGAAAGATCTCATATTGAGGAGATTGAAAGCTTTGCGGAGATATTGGATATATGCAAGCGTACAGGAGGCAACCTTATAAGCGCCATAAAAAGTAGCACAGATATAATTTCAGACAAGATTGAAGTACATAGTGAAATACAAAGTATATTATCCCAGAAAAAACTTGAACAAAAGATACTGTCAATAATGCCAATAATAATAATTTTAATGCTGTCAATGTCTGCTATGGATTTCATGTTACCTGTGTTTACGGAAGTAATAGGCAGAATTGTAATGACCTTTAGCATGGGCTTGTTTGTAATTTCATATCTGATATCAGAAAAGATTACAAACATTGAGGTGTAATTATGAGAGCTTTAATAGTTATTGAAATGGCTCTGCTGCTGACACTTTATATTTTATCCAGAGGCAGATATAATGAGCAATTAAAGGCACCTGAGTGCAAGGAATACAGCTTGTTGTTTTTAATGCCACTAACAATGCTGATGCTTGATGCAGTCAAATACAGGTATCTTAACAAATACGACAGAAAAATCATGAAGATTATATCCAGCTTGTATGGTACTAAAAGTTCGAGCTTACATACTAAGCTTTATTACGGTGGTAAGCTGGCAGCCATGCTTTTGACTTTGACTGTGTTGACTTTCTTTGGAGCAATTGCAGAGAAGGTAGATTTCACATATGTTATTTTTACATTAGCTTCACCCTTTCTAGTGTTTTACCTGTACGATAAAGAATTAGTGAGCAAACAGCATAAAAAGTATGACATGATAAGAGCAGATTTTCCTGATATAGTGAGTAAGCTTGTATTGCTAGTAAATGCCGGAATGACCTTAAGCAGAGCATGGGAAAAGATATGCACTGATACAAAAAAGGATACTCCCTTATATAAAGAACTTAAAAGCACATACCAGCAAATACAGTCAGGGAAGCCTGAAAGTGAGGCTTATGAGGATTTTGCTAAGAGATGTAGGGTAAAGGAGATAACAAAATTTATAACGCTTATTATACAAAATTTGAAAAAGGGCACAGATGATTTAGTTCCGCTACTTAAGCTTCAAGCGGATGAATGTTGGCAATTACGAAAGGGAAGAGCAAAAAAGTTGGGGGATGAAGCATCAGAAAAGCTAATAATTCCTCTAATGATTATGTTTATAGGGATATTGATTATAGTAATTCTTCCAGCAGTTTTACAATTAAGCAGCTTATAATCAGTTAAATTTAAGGAGGTGAGAAAATGCTTACGATACTCAGAAATTTTATTAAGGATGAAGATGGAATAAGTACAGTAGAGATTGTTGTGATTATCGCTATACTTGTTGGTCTTGCACTTTTGTTTAAGACTTCCATAGTAAGCTTTGTAAAAAAGATAATAGGTAACTTTATTGATGCTGATATAAATCCATCTGATATTGAGAGTCAGGCTCCTATAGCACAATAAAAAAATGAAGCATATATGCAAATGTATGCTTCCTCCATGGGAGGTATCATGGAAAAGGGAAGAGTGAAAAATCACAAGGGAAGTATAACAGTAGAGGCTGCGGTAATAGTTCCTATAGTTATTATAGCGGTAATGGTAGTTTTACATATTGTACTTATTATATTTCAGAGCTGCATAATGCACATAGTTGCAAACAATATATCAGAGAGAGCAGCAGCGGTCTGGCAAAAACCGCATATTGCTTTTGAAACCGGTAAGACCACAAAGTCTGATATTGCAGAGCTAGAGCTCTATAGACGTTGGGATTTCAATAGCTCTGTGGATCAAGGAGAGCTTCAGGAATATGCAATAAATATGTTAAGAAAGGCCAGTATACTAAAGGGTGAAGATATAAAGGTTGATATCTTGTATCAAAACACAATACTTTCACAAAAGATTACCGTTAAGCTTTCTGCATCCTATACTAATCCTCTTGGAGGCTTAACAGGGGCTTGGGGTTTAGGCAGCAGGACACAATTAAATGTACAATCACAATCAGTAATCGATGACCCTGTTGAGTTTATTAGAAACTCGGACTTTATACTGGAAACTGCTTCTAAGGTACCTTTGATTAGTGAATTTGAAAGTAAATGGAATGAGATAGTAAATAAAATCGTTGAATATGTAAATAGCCTCAATAAAGGAGAAAAGACAAATTGATGAATAGAAACTGCCGAAGAGGTGCTATAACTGTATATTTAAGCATTATTTTGTCTTCTGTAATACTCCTTAGTGGCATTCTTATGGATATAGTTCGAATCAAAGCAGCTGAGATTCAAGTTAGGAGAGCAGTCAATACAGCCGCTGAATCAGCCTTGGCAGGTTACCATACCAAGCTGAAGGAGGACTATGGACTATTTACTTTGCATAACAATGACAGCTCTCAAGTTGAGGAAGTCGTCAGCAGTTATTTGAGGAAAAATCTTTCAATAGAGCCTCAAGAAAAAAGTGGAGATGAACAAGTCTATGATTTTGTAAAAAGTATAGTTGTTAATGATGAGTATAAGAATGTACATTTTACTGACATTTATGATTATAAAATTGAGAGCATACAAGTAATACCAATATATAATCTTACGGAAAATGAAATAACCAGACAGCAAATAATCGAATATATGAAATATCGCGCTCCTGTCCAATTTGCTGAGGATTTTATGAAAAAGATTGACTTTGTGAGTAGCACAGCAGAGCTTACAGATAGTTATAAGCAAAAAACAGTAATAGAGAAGAAGCTGGCAAAGGTAGAAAAAGCGTTAATAAGACTTCAAAGCGAAATAGATAAATTAAATAAGTTCGATAAAAGTTACTTTGACAATAGACAAGACTTTAAAAGTCTTGTTAAATCATATATAGAATTTGAAGTACAACAATCTGTATACAGTGTGTACAGCTCTGTTGATATAGAGGTATCAGAGAATGAAGAGGATGAGAAAAAGGCAGAGGAGACTAGACAATATGCCGCAGAGCTATATAATAACGCAGAAAGAAATGCAAAAGATACATATGAAAAGTTAGATGAGCATATATCGGACTGCCTTATTGCAGCACAAAATGCAGTAAGGGAGATAAAAGCTATGGAAGCTTCGATAGACTCTGTAAGTAATGACATTAAGGTTTTAAAAAGCAATTTGGAGGATATGAAGTGGGATGATCAAGAGAATGGATTTCAAATCAATGCAGCACTGAGACAGGATATAGAAAAATGGGAGAAACTGCTTGATAGTGATGATTCTACCAGCATACTAAAAAAACTGGAGAATAATACAAGTATATTAAACAATATAAATAACAAGCTTCCTGAAATATCACATATTGTATCGACACAATCTGGCGGTCTGCAATCTAAGGCTAGAAGCAACATGCAGAATGCCCTTGTTACTGGCGGCGCTTTAGATATATCTGGTACATCGGAATATAAATCAATAGTATATAAAGTTTTATCAGCAGTTGAAGTATCTGGCATTGCTAAATCCTCTAAAAGCTTTGAATTAATAAGTGCAGTAATGGAAAAGAGTAATAAAACAAAAGGTAAAGATCCAAGAAAGACTATTGTAGATGGTGCGAAGAAAATAAGAGATGAAGTATCAGATGCTGAAAAGAGAACTAAGAAAATAGAAGAGCCAAAATTGCTGCCTTCTTATTATTTAAATGGAATTTATCCAAATAAAATTTTTAGTGAGAAGCTTTTGCAGCCAGAGCAAGCGGGGGCAGGCGAGGCTTCTGCGGTAGAAGACTTTAATGTGAATCTTGACGAAGATAGCAGCTTCTCAGAAGATACCTTCGGGTTTATTACTGACTTAGCTTCTAAGCTTCAGCAATATGCAAAGGATATGAGGGATGAAATATATATAAATGAGTATATATTAGCGACCTTTAAAGATGAGGTAGAGATTGAGGATGCCAGCACAGACAACAAGATAAAAGATACCCTATTTGACAAGGGGGAGGTTGAATATATCTTGGCTGGAGCTTCTAGTGAGTCACAAAATCATGTGATAGTTAAGGGAGAAATCCTTCTGATAAGATTTGGCATGAATACTCTACATGTCTATTCTGACTCCAATAAAAGATTGCATTCTCTAGAAATTGCGACATCAGTTGCAGGGTTTACAGGCTTTGGTATACCGGTGGTACATAACTTAATTATGTGTGCTTGGGGCATGGCAGAAGCAATTTCGGATATAGGAGCTTTATATAAAGGGGAACGAGTTCCATTTATCAAAACTGCACAGACATGGAAGACGGACTTAATACCAAGTGGGTATAGCGTTAAAAATGATGTACAAGAACAGGAAAGCTTGATGGATTTTGATTACCATGATTATCTTAGATTGATATTGCTTGTACAAGACAAAGAAGTGAAAATGAACAGAATTGAGGATTTAATACAAGTAAATATGCAGAAGAGTAACCCTGAGTTTAAGCTAAGCGGTTACAATACTTATATAAAAGTCAATGCTCAGGTTTCTATAAAATATTGGTTTTTGACACGAATTTTTGTACCTTCTAAGCTTAAGACAGCTGATGGTAGACACAGGATAAACATAGAAGCATGGAAGGGGTATTAGCATATGAGTAACAAAAAAAGATCAAGTGGAGCCATAACAGTAGAAGCAGCTATTGTACTTCCTATTTTCATATGTGTAGTAATCAGTCTGGCAATGCTAATTAAGCTTATTTATATACATGATGTGATACAACATGCTATTGATGAAGCTGCCAATGAATTAGCGGCGTATTCTTACATCTATCATGTTAGCGATTTACAGGAGATTGATAACTCTGTTCAGGACACAATAGAAGATAATGCGGCACAAGCCAATAAACATACAGAAACCTTTATTGATGCCTATGATACTATAGGAAATACTGTCCAGGCTGGTAACGATGCAGCAACGGATATTATAGAAGCATCAAGCTCTCAAGGCAGTTTTGGCAACAAGGCAGAGGCAATACTAGAACATGCTTCAGAAACTTATAGCATAGGCGAACAGCTAACAAAGGAAAATATGCAAAGCATAAAAGCACTTGAGCAGGTGTTTAATGAAGCTGGGAAGGATCCTCGAAAAGAAGCTGAAAGTATAGCTTGGATGCTATCTAATGGTATTTATAGTGATGCTAAAGCTATTATTGCTGTGCCTATTGTAAAACAAACAATAAAGAAATACTTAATGCAGGATGGTTATAACGATGTAGAAATGAGACTTAAGAAGTTAAATATTTATGGAGGCTTCAATGGGCTGGACTTTTACTCTTCTACCTTCTTTAAGAATAATCAAGATATTGATATAATCGTCAAATATAAAATAGAGCTGCCCTTACCAATATCAATAGAGCTGCTTCCAGATATATACATTGTACAACGAAGCACTGCCAGAGCATGGCTTGAGGGCGGAGACGGGACAGCCATAGACGAAATGAATATTTGGGCTTTACCAAACAAAGATCGAGGCATGAAAATCGAGGAAATGTATGGTGGAAATCTGCCCTTTGATTTTCCAGTAATAGATATATATGATGATGCGACCAAAACTGGTACATCAATAAAAAGTACCAATTTGAATGCAAAAACCTATCAAGACAGTGTAACATTAAAAAAGAAGCTTGTAGCTTATGTTGATACATTGAAGAATTGCGATTTAATAAGTTATAAAGGAAAAAACTACAGCTTACTGAGTAAAAAGCTAATTTTGGTTGTGCCTAAGGAATCGATTAATGAAAGTAATAAAGCTGTAATAGATCAGGTAATTAGCTATGCTAAGTCAAATGGGATATACATAACAATAAATGAACTATAGCAGGAGGATGCTAAGGTGAAAATGGGACTTATTTACTTTTTTATGTTGGTTGTTTTAATCATTATTTCAGTTATAGATGCAAGAGATAAGGTGATTAATGGTAAAGCCTTGATAATACTGTTATTAGGTGGACTTGCAGCCATATTATTGAACGAAGATTTAAGCATAATTAATGGGGTTTTTGCGATGCTTATGGTTTTTACAATACTGTGGATAATATATTACTTTTCAAAAGGAAGCATAGGCAAGGGGGATGTCAAGCTGTGTGCAATCTTAGCTTTATACTTAGGCATAGAAAGAGCATTTAGTATGCTGTTTCTGTCAATGCTTATGTGTGGGATAACAGCAGTAATACTGGTTATTGTAAACAAAGCTTATAAAAACAAAAGTTTACCCTTTGCACCTTTTGTTACAGCGGGTACGATAGCAGCACTTCTATTATGATATTTTGGAGAGTGGGAATATGAATTTAAACAGCCAGGAATACATAGTTACATATCAAAACGATGCAATACATAGTTATATGGTGTTGAAGCTTAAGCCGCAGGATAAGCTGATTGATTATCAGATTAAAATAATTAACGATAATCCTACACAAAATCTTTTGGCTTTGCACAGAACGCAATTTGATAATGAGGTTTTCATACACTATGATATTACTTCTAAGATTACTATCGAGCAGTTTTTGGTAAGAAGAAAGTTGAGCAGACATGAGTTTCTTTCAATGGTTAAGAGTATAATTAAAGGTTTGCAAATAGGTAAGAAATACTTACTTAAAAGAGGAAAATGCATTCTTAATATTGAATATATGTATATAAATCCTTCGTCTTTAGAGGTATCACTTGCTTATATGCCAATTGACTTAACCACTGATATCAAGGAGGATTTAAGAGCATTTTTAACTGATTTAATAGTTTATAAAGCGGTTTTTGAGCATCCAGAGGAAGGAAGCTTTGTATATAGAATGTTAAATTTTTTAAAGAGTGAGGAATTTAGCTTAGAACAGCTAGATAAGCTTGTTTTTGCTATTGCTGTAGAATATGAGCAGCTCAAAGATATTAAGGTAAGTACTATAAAAAGCAAGGAGCTTGCTTCAATTGAAAACAATGAAGCATTAAGTATAAAAACAACTCAAGATAAAGCAAAGAAGCAACAGTCCAAAGCTTCTTTATCTAAGAACAAGCTTTATATATCAATGCTGGCTCAACTATTGTTTGTGGCCCTAGCTTTGCTACTGTTGCGATTTATGATTAAGCAAAACTCTAATATAGATATATATTCAATAATTGGAGTTTTGCTATTGATTATGTCGGCGGATTTCTTAGTTGTAAGAAGGCTGGGTTTATTGGAAAAGCATGAGGGGAGAGGCAATCAGCAAATGGACAGTCAAAAGCGTAATAAGGAGAAGTCTACTGTAGCTTCAGACTATCTTAAACCAGGAGTGTTCGTTGACATGGAAACCAGCGTGCTAGGGGATCGAGGAATGTCATATGCATATCTTTTAGGGTGCCAAGAAAATTCACATGAAAGGATTGGCATAAATAAGTCAAGCTTTATCATAGGAAGGATGAAAAACCAAGTAGACTATGTATCACAAAACAATGCTGTAGGAAAAGTACATGCTGAGATTATTATCAAAGAGGGTATTCATTACATAAGGGATTTGAATTCTAGGAACGGTACTTATGTTAATGGAGAAAGAATTGCCAGCAATGTTCAACATGTTATTAAGAACAATGACAGAATAGCCTTTGCAAACAGTGAATATATGTTCATATGGAATTTATTCAAGGGAGATAGTACGGATGATTAAATACATATTTCTTATGATTGCTATGTTTACACTTTTTCTCAATATACTTTTAACATATTATTTAATACGAAATAAAACTACCAGATGTAATAGCTATACAAGAAATAGAGAAGTAGTCAGCTTTGATTTGTCATATAATGAACTAAATAGGGAAGAAGCTGAAGCTACAACTGTTTTAGATACTGAAGTGATAACAGAAAGTAATAAAGAATTACAGGGGATATAAGAGTGGAAGGTAAGCTATTAAAAAGTAAATATAGAATAGAAAGAAGAATTGCAAAAGGAGGTATGAGCACTGTTTATCTATGTACAAATATCGAGCTGGGCAATAAATGGATAGCAAAGGAAATTGAAAAGAAATATTCTAATTATATTTATGAAGAAGAAATACTAAAGCGACTTTATCATATTAGCTTGCCTAAAATAGTAGATATATGCCGAGATGAAACAGGAATATTCATTATTGAAAGCTATATAGAAGGAATATCTTTATTGAAGTTAATGACAAACATTGGAGGTTTAGAGTTAGACAAGGTAATTGACTATTCATTGCAGCTGTGTGAGGTGCTGACGTATTTGCACAATATGAAGCCTAAACCTATAATACATAAAGACTTAAAGCCGTCTAACATAATTGTTACCGAGGGGGACAAGCTTGTATTAGTTGATTTTGGTATAGCAGAGGAGCAAGGAGGTGACCTGATGGGATTAAGGGCAGGAACAAATGCTTATGCTCCGCCTGAGCAGCTTGCAAATAGTGGTATATGTGATACCAGAGGGGATATTTATAGTTATGGTATTATCTTAATTCAATTGGTTACAGGAGAATTAATAGGACGGACATATGGAGCAAAAGAGTTGAGTATATCTAATATCCATAAGAAATTATTAGATATAGGAGAAAAATGTACAGCTTTTCTCCCTGAGGATAGATATCAGAAGGTTGAGGAAATAAGAGAAAACTTGATTGAAGCAAGAGACAGATTGATTGCAGCCAAAGAAAGCAAGAAGATTAAACAAAAGTTGGCTATGATATTTATAGTAATATTATCCCTTCTTAGTTATATACTTTCAATAATTGGAATAATAGTTTTTTAGGGGATGGTCTTGCATAGACTGTCTTTTATTTTGTATAATTACTGAAACTAGTGTTAATACAAAATTTATAATATTATGGTAAACAATATTATAAAAAACTTGACAGTGATTATGTGTTGTGTTAGCATTATATATTGCATTGTAGTAACTAATTTTACAAATTATGCTAGGGTACTGTATATAATAACTTAATATGGCAATATTAAAAGTATGTATGCTTTTAATTTATAACACCAAGAGCAATAAACAAAATTTTGATTCATCAGTATTGTTTGTAGGTTAGGAAAGTGCTATACATTTTTTTTACAAGCATGGCACTTTAAAAAGGTTTTTTTGCTTTTGGCTATTTTACTTTATTTAAACTAAGGGGTGAGTGACTTTATGGTACATCCAATCTCTGTTGGCAAAACTCATAGGATGAGCTACTCGAGCATTGATGAAGTAATGGATATGCCAAATCTTATCGAGGTCCAGAAGAACTCATATAAATGGTTCTTAGAAGAGGGCTTGCGAGAAGTATTCAATGATGTATCTCCAATTCAAGATTACACAGGCAATCTGATACTCGAATTTGTTGACTATTCATTAGACGGAAAACCCAAGTATATTGAAGAAGAGTGCAAGGAAAGAGACGTAACATACTCTTCTCCACTAAAGGTCAAAATTAGACTTATTAACAAAGGCACCAACGAAGTGAAAGAGCAAGAAGTGTTTATGGGTGATTTTCCTCTTATGACAGTAAATGGCACATTCATAATTAACGGAGCGGAAAGAGTAATAGTAAGCCAACTTGTAAGATCACCAGGTGTATACTATTCCGAAACAATAGACAAGACTGGAAAGCAGCTTTATTCAGCTACAGTTATACCAAATAGAGGTGCATGGCTTGAGTATGAAACTGATTCCAACGATATCCTTTGGGTAAGAATTGACAGAACAAGAAAGGTACCAATAACAGTACTTTTAAGAGCTCTAGGATTTAGCACAGATGAAATGATTGAAAATAAACTAGGCGATGATGAAAGAATTAAAGCAACTCTTCAAAAGGATAATACCAAGAATGAAGAAGAAGCTTTGATTGAAATCTACAGAAGATTAAGACCCGGTGAGCCTCCTACAGTTGAAAGTGCAAAATCACTGTTGGATGTATTGTTCTTCGATGAGAAGAGATACGACATGGCTAAGGTTGGAAGATACAAGTTTAACAAAAAGCTTTGCTTAAGTGCTAGACTTGCAAACCAAAAAGTTGCCGAGGATATAATTGATCCTAGAACTGGTGAAACCTTAGCAGAAGCTAATGAGAAGATCACTAGGGAAAAGGCTGTTAGAATCCAGAATGCTGGCTTTAATGAAGTCAATGTTCTTATTGAAGGCAGGAGCGTAAAAGTAATTGGTAACAACACAGTTAATATAAATGAATATGTTCCCTTTGATATTTCAGATTTGAGCATAAAAGAATTAGTCAGTTTAAGTGTTATTAAAGAGATACTGAGTAAATTCGACTCAGAGGCGGATATTAAGGAAGAAATCAAAACTAGGATTAACGATCTTATTCCAAAACATATAGTTATTGATGATATGGTTGCGTCAATAAGCTATAATATAAATTTGTCCTACTTAATAGGACATACAGATGATATTGACCATCTTGGCAATAGAAGAATTAGATCTGTAGGTGAACTATTACAGAATCAATTTAGAATAGGCCTGTCAAGAATGGAAAGAGTAGTCAAGGAAAGAATGACTATACAAGATATTGATGTGGTAACGCCACAGCAATTAGTTAATATTAGACCTGTTGCAGCGGCCATAAAAGAATTCTTTGGCAGCAGCCAGCTGTCACAGTTTATGGATCAGCCAAACCCATTAGCGGAGCTTACTCATAAGAGAAGACTTTCTGCACTGGGACCTGGTGGACTTTCAAGAGAGAGAGCGGGCTTTGAGGTTAGAGACGTTCACCACTCTCACTACGGCAGAATGTGCCCCATAGAAACGCCTGAAGGACCAAACATTGGTCTTATAGGTTCTTTGAGTACATATGCAAGAATAAATGAATATGGTTTTATTGAAGCACCTTATAGAAAAGTTATTACAAAAGAAAATGGTGAAAAGCTGGTTTCTGAAGAGATAGTATATCTAACTGCGGATGTAGAGGATGAATTTGTAGTTGCACAAGCAAATGAGCCTCTAGATGAAGAAGGAAGGTTTATTGACAAGAGAGTAACAGCAAGAGCTAGACACGAAATTGTTATAGTGCCAAACGCAGAGGTTGAATACATGGACGTGTCACCAAAACAGGTTGTATCGGTTGCAACATCCATGATTCCATTCCTAGAGAATGACGACGCAAATAGAGCCTTAATGGGTTCAAACATGCAACGTCAAGCTGTTCCGCTAGTAAATCCGGATTCTCCAATTATTGGAACAGGCATGGAATATAAAGCAGCTAAAGATTCTGGCGTTATTGTGCTGGCTAAAAATGACGGTATAATAGAAAAGGCTACTGCTTTAGAGATTGTGGTTAAGACTCAAACAGGCGAGAGAGAAAGACATAAGCTTTTGAAATTCTTAAGATCCAATCAAGGTACTTGTATAAATCAAAAGCCGGTTGTTAGACGAGGCGAAGTAGTTAAAAAGGGTGACATATTAGCTGATGGACCTTCAACAGATCTAGGAGAAATTAGTCTCGGAAGAAACATTCTTATAGGCTTTATGACTTGGGAAGGTTACAACTACGAGGATGCGATTTTAATAAGTGAAAAGCTGGTTAAGGAAGATGTATTTACATCTATCCATATAGAAGAATATGAAGCAGAAGCAAGAGATACAAAGCTTGGACCTGAAGAAATTACAAGAGATATACCAAATGTTGGCGAAGATGCTCTAAAGGATTTAGATGAAAGAGGCGTTATAAGAATAGGAGCAGAAGTTAGAGCCGGAGACATATTGGTTGGTAAGGTAACTCCAAAAGGAGAGACAGAGCTTACAGCAGAAGAAAGACTACTACGAGCAATATTCGGTGAAAAGGCCAGAGAGGTAAGAGATACATCGCTAAGAGTTCCTCATGGTGAATCTGGAAGAATTGTTGACGTAAAGGTATTTACACGAGAAAACGGTGATGAATTGCCTCCAGGAGTAAATCAGCTGATAAGATGCTATATAGCTCAAAAAAGAAAAATATCAGTTGGCGACAAGATGGCAGGTCGCCATGGGAACAAGGGTGTTATTTCCAGAGTGCTTCCAGAAGAAGATATGCCATTTATGCCAAATGGTGTTCCATTGGAAATAGTACTTAACCCGCTAGGTGTTCCATCTCGTATGAATATAGGTCAAGTGCTTGAAGTACACCTTGGATTAGCTGCAAAGGCTTTAGGCTGGAAGATAGCTACCCCAGTATTTGATGGTGCGAACGAAGATACTATAATGGAGACTATTGAGTCAGCTAATAAATATCTTCAAGTAAACAAGAACTTGAAGATAGCTAGAGAAAAGCTGATGACTGAAAGCACAGAAGGTATTGAGGAAAACCTGGCAATTGTCAATGAATTTATCAAAGATAAGGTTTTCAAGGTTGACAGTAAACTGGTAAAGATTAAAGAAAAGATAAAGTCCTCAGATTTAAGTAATATTGAGGCATTGGAATCAATAATTGAAATGTTTGCTAAAACACCAATTGATGAGGTGGAACTTAATCCGACAGGGAAAATACAACTAAGAGATGGACGTAGCGGTGAGTACTTTGACAATAGAGTTACAGTAGGCTACATGTACATTTTGAAGCTTTTACACCTTGTTGATGATAAGATTCATGCGAGATCTACTGGACCATACTCCTTGGTTACACAACAACCACTTGGAGGTAAGGCACAGTTTGGAGGACAAAGATTCGGTGAAATGGAAGTTTGGGCATTGGAGGCATATGGAGCTGCACATACTCTTCAAGAGATACTGACTGTTAAGTCAGACGATGTTGTAGGTAGAGTGAAAACCTATGAATCTATAGTAAAGGGCGAAAATATACCAGAACCAGGAGTTCCGGAGTCCTTTAAGGTATTGATTAAAGAACTTCAAAGTTTAGCTTTGGATGTTAAGGTATTAAGTGAAGAAAACCAAGAAATAGCTATAAAAGAATCAATTGAAGATGATGTAGAAGATCTAGGTGCTGAAATTGAAAACAGAGAAGATATGGACTTCACAAGCTTACCGTATAAAGGTGAACAACAATTAGAAGAAGTATTAGTAGAAGACGTGGAAGAAACAGAAGAATTTGAAGATTTTGAAGGCGAATTAGAGTTTGACGAGATACTGTTACCTAAAGAAGAAGAAGAAAACTTTGAAGAAGACGAATTTTAATCATAAATAATTAAAGATGAAGGGAGAGATAACTCCTTGTTTGAATTAAATAATTTTGAAGCTCTAAAGATAGGATTGGCGTCTCCAGAGAAAATCAGAGAGTGGTCAAAGGGTGAGGTTAAAAAGCCCGAAACAATAAACTATAGGACCTTGAAGCCTGAAAAGGAAGGTCTATTCTGTGAAAAAATATTTGGACCTACAAAGGATTGGGAGTGTCATTGCGGTAAGTACAAGCGTATCAGATACAAAGGTATAGTTTGTGATCGTTGTGGCGTTGAGGTAACAAAAGCTAAGGTTAGAAGAGAAAGAATGGGGCATATAGAACTTGCTGCCCCTGTCTCTCATATTTGGTATTTCAAGGGTATACCAAGTAGAATGGGCTTGATATTGGATATGTCACCAAGGGCTCTAGAAAAAGTACTATATTTTGCTTCTTACATAGTAATTGATCCCGGTGATACACCACTATCAAAGAGGCAAATGCTTACTGATAAGGAATACAGAGAAAATATAGAAAAGTACGGTAGTAGATTTAGAGCCGGTATGGGAGCTGAAGCAGTTAAGGAACTTCTTGTTGAACTTGACTTAGAATCTCTAACAAAGGAATTAAGAGTTGAGCTTAAGGATAGTACAGGACAGAAGAGACTTAGAACAGTTAGAAGACTGGAAGTTGTTGAGGCCTTCAGAAAATCGGGCAACCTGCCTGAGTGGATGATTCTAGACGTAGTTCCAGTAATTCCGCCGGATTTAAGACCTATGGTTCAGTTGGATGGTGGAAGATTTGCCACCTCTGATCTAAATGACCTTTATAGAAGAGTTATTAACAGAAATAATAGACTAAAGAGACTACTTGATCTTGGAGCACCTGATATAATTGTCAGAAATGAAAAGAGAATGCTTCAAGAAGCAGTTGATTCATTGATTGATAACGGCAGAAGAGGTAGACCTGTAACAGGCCCTGGAAATAGACCGCTTAAGTCCTTAAGTGATATGCTTAAGGGTAAGCAGGGTAGATTTAGACAAAATCTGCTTGGTAAGCGTGTTGATTACTCTGGACGTTCTGTTATTGTTGTTGGACCGGAGCTTAAGCTCTTCCAATGCGGTTTGCCCCATGAAATGGCACTTGAGCTATTTAAGCCTTTTGTAATGAAGAGGCTTGTTAATGATGGACTTGCACATAATATAAAAAGTGCAAAAAGAATGGTAGAAAGAGTAAAGCCCGAAGTATGGGACGTTCTAGAAGAGGTTATATCAGAACATCCAGTATTATTAAACCGTGCACCGACTCTACATAGACTTGGAATTCAAGCCTTTGAACCTATTTTGGTTCAAGGAAGAGCCCTAAAGATACATCCATTAGTATGTACTGCATACAACGCAGACTTTGACGGAGACCAAATGGCGGTTCACGTTCCATTGTCAGTAGAAGCTCAAGCTGAAGCAAGATTCCTCATGCTGTCAGCAAACAACATTTTGGCTCCAAAGGATGGAAAACCTGTTGTGAGTCCTACACAGGACATGGTTATGGGGATATACTATCTTACTATTCATGTGACTGGAGAAAAGGGTGAAGGAAAGATATATTCGAGCATTGATGAAATGCAAATGGCATACGATGTTGGGGAAGTATCACTTCATTCAATGGTAAGGGTAAGACTTACAAGAGAATTCAATGGTGTTAAGAAGTATAAACTAATTGAAAATACTGTAGGAAGGCTCATATTCAATGAATCAATCCCTCAGGATTTAGGTTTTGTAAAGAGAGATACAGAAGACAGTCTATTCGAACTTGAGGTTGATCCTAAGGATAAGGATGGCAATTTAATGCCTATAGACAAGAAGATTTTGGGCAAGATTGTCGATAAGTGCTTTAGAACCCATGGAAATACAAAGACTGCTATAGTTCTTGATGAGATAAAGACATTGGGCTTCCACTACTCAACGAAGGGTGCTATTACAATAAGCGTAAAAGACATGGTAATTCCAAAAGCTAAGAAAGAGCTTTTATCCAGTGCAGACGAAAAAGTCGATAAGATAGAGAAAATGTATAGAAGAGGACTTATATCAAACGAAGAAAGATATGAGCAAGTAATAGAAACCTGGAAAACTACTACAGATAAGGTAACAGAAGCCTTGATGACAAACTTGGATAGATTAAATCCTGTTTACTTGATGGCTACATCTGGTGCCAGAGGAAGTATAAACCAAATGAGACAGCTGGCGGGTATGAGAGGTCTTATGGCTGATACCTCAGGTAGAATCATCGAGATTCCTATAAAGGCAAACTTCCGTGAAGGACTTGACGTTTTGGAATTCTTTACATCTACTCACGGTGCTAGAAAGGGACTTGCAGATACAGCACTTCGTACAGCAGACTCAGGTTATTTGACTAGACGTCTTGTTGATGTCAGTCAGGATGTTATCATAAGAGAAGATGACTGTGGTACAGAAACAGGCTTAATGGTTGTTGAAATAAAAGACGGAAACGAAGTAATAGAAAAATTAGTGGATAGATTAGATGGAAGATATGCAATGGCTGATATAATTCATCCTACAACCGGAGAAGTAATGGTTGGCAAAAATGTATTGATTTCTGAAGATATGTCCTACAAAATAATCGAAGCAGGTATAAAGAAGGTTTATATAAGAACAGTATTAACATGCCGTTCAAGATACGGAGTATGTGCAAAGTGCTACGGCGTAAACTTGGCAACAGGTGAACCGATTAATGCTGGGGAAGCTGTTGGTATTATTGCTGCACAATCCATAGGTGAGCCTGGTACTCAGCTAACAATGAGAACCTTCCACACAGGTGGAGTTGCCGGCGATGATATTACACAAGGTTTACCTAGAGTTGAAGAGCTATTTGAAGCAAGAAAGCCAAAAGGCTTGGCTATAATATCCGAAATTGCAGGTAATGTTAAGTTAGTAGATCAAAGAAAGAAGAAGGATATAGTTGTAACAAGTGATGATGGTGATTCTAGAACCTACACTATTCCATACGGCTCAAGACTTAAGGTTACAGATGGCGAAAAAATTGAAGCCGGTGATGAAATTACCGAAGGTTCTATAAATCCACATGACATACTAAAGATAAAAGGTATAGGAGGAGTTCAATCTTACTTACTGCAAGAGGTTCAAAGAGTTTATAGATTGCAGGGAGTTGACATAGCTGATAAGCATATTGAGGTAATAGTAAGACAAATGCTTAGAAAGATAAAGATTGACGAATCAGGAGACACTGATTTATTACCTGGAGGCTTATTCGATATTTTCAAGTTTGAAGAAGAGAACAATAAAATAGCAGAACAAGGTGGCGAAATAGCACAGGGAACAAGAACACTTCTTGGTATTACTAAGGCCTCCCTTGCTACCGATTCCTTCTTATCTGCAGCTTCCTTCCAGGAAACTACAAGAGTACTGACTGAAGCAGCGATAAAGGGTAAGACTGATCCGTTGGTAGGCTTGAAGGAAAACGTAATAATCGGTAAACTGATACCTGCTGGAACTGGCTTGAAGCGTTATAAGGATATAACAATAAAAACAATAGAAGAAACGACAGAAAACGCTTGACAGAAAAATATATCTAGTGCTAAAATGATTTAGTGCGTATGAGAGCAATGGAAGTTAAGGTTGATATTTACTCTTTAATGCAAGGAGTGATTGTATGCTAAACTTAAAAAACTCTTCAAACATAATAATTGGGCTAAAACAAACACTAAAAGCTATTGAAAATGGCCTAGCGATGAAGATATACTTAGCTTCTGATTCTGATGATTTTATAAAAAAATCAGTAGTCGAGGCATGTACGAAAAAAGGCTTGGAAATTGTATATGTGAATACAATGAAGGAACTCGGAGAAGCATGTGGTATAGATATCAATGCTTCAACGGCAGCTGTTATATTAGACTAGCCTAGCATTTCAATTAAAACAGTCATAAGATACCCCTTCATAAGTGAAGGGGTATCTATATGTTTTTTACATTTGTTAATCTTGTTAAGAACAGATAAATTTTAAATTTATCTTGTTGTTATATATACACAAATTAAAGGAGGTGCAATTAAATGCCAACAATTAACCAGCTAGTAAGAAATGGTAGAGAAAGGGTTGAGTATAAATCAACTGCTCCAGCACTGAAGGGAAGTCCACAAAAAAGAGGAGTATGTACAGTTGTAAAAACTACTACACCGAAGAAGCCAAACTCAGCTTTAAGAAAAATTGCCAGAGTTAGACTTACAAATGGTATAGAAGTAACTGGATATATTCCTGGAATAGGACATAACCTACAAGAGCACTCTGTTGTTCTTATCAGAGGCGGTAGAGTAAAAGACCTACCAGGTGTAAGGTACCACATTATAAGAGGTACGCTTGATGCTGCTGGTGTTGCTAACAGAAAGCAAAGCAGATCAAAGTACGGAGCAAAGAGACCTAAAAAATAATATTGTGCGAATGTAATTAACAGTTTTTAACTGTATAAATATATATTAGCGCACAACGGCAGTTACAATGCTGCCGAGTACCGATGAGATTCAATTTCGTATTAAGGAGGGAAGTAAAGTGCCAAGAAAAGGTTTTATTCCTAAAAGAGAAGTACTACCAGATCCAATGTTTGAGGATAAGATTGTAACAAAACTTATCAACAACCTTATGTATGATGGAAAGAAGGGTGTTGCCCAAACGATTATATATGGCGCCTTCGATATCATAGCAGAAAAGACTGGCAAAGAGGCTATGGAAGTATTCCAAACAGCTATGAACAATATAATGCCAGTACTTGAAGTTAAAGCAAGAAGAATAGGTGGAGCAACATATCAAGTTCCTATTGAGGTAAGACCTGATAGAAGACAGGCTCTAGCTATGAGATGGTTAATTGATTATTCAAGAAAAAGAGGCGAGAGAACAATGAGAGAAAGAATCGCCGCTGAAATTCTTGATGCCGCAAACAACGTAGGTGCTAGCGTAAAGAAGAGAGAAGATATGCATAAGATGGCTGAAGCCAATAAGGCATTTGCACATTACAGATTCTAATTTAGAATTTAATAATGAGCAATAAGCATAATTGTATAAACAGTTTACTTTTTACGTAGAATATTAAATTATTAGGTCACTTAATTTGTTATTTAAGCAATAGAAAGGAGGATAAGTGTGCCTAGGCAATATCCTTTACAAAAAACAAGAAATATAGGAATTATGGCTCACATAGACGCAGGTAAGACTACAACAACTGAAAGAGTACTGTTCTATACTGGCAAAACTTATAAGTTAGGTGAAGTACATGAAGGTACTGCAACTATGGACTGGATGGAACAAGAACAAGAAAGAGGTATAACAATTACCTCTGCAGCGACTACTGCTGAATGGAAAGAGCACAAGATAAATATTATTGATACGCCAGGTCACGTGGACTTTACTGTTGAAGTTGAAAGATCATTACGTGTTCTGGATGGTGCAGTAGCAGTGTTCTGTGCTAAGGGTGGTGTTGAGCCACAATCAGAAACTGTATGGCGTCAGGCTGATAAATATAATGTTCCAAGATTGGCTTATATTAATAAAATGGACATTATGGGTGCAGATTTTTTAAGAGTTGTAAATATGATGAAAGAAAGATTGCATGCCAATGCAGTACCGATTCAAATTCCAATCGGTGCAGAAGATACCTTCAGGGGTATGGTAGATCTTATTACCATGAAGGCATATGTTCATAAAGATGATCTTGGAAAGGACATCGTAGAAACAGAAGTACCTGAAGACTTGAAAGCAATAGCTGAAGAGTACAGAGAAAAGATGGTAGAAGCAGCAGCTGAGCAAGATGAAGAGTTAATGACGAAGTATCTTAATGAGGAACCGTTATCCGAGGAAGAAATCAGAAAAGGTTTAAGACTTGGAACTATAAACGTAAAATTAACTCCAGTAATATGCGGTTCATCATATAAGAACAAGGGTGTTCAGGAAATGCTTGATGCTGTAATCGAGTATATGCCATCACCACTTGATATACCTCCAATAGAGGGTTCAGTTCTTGGTAGTGAAGAAAAAATAGTGAGAAAAGCAGATGACAAAGAACATTTCTCAGCTCTTGCCTTCAAAATCATGGTTGACCCATTCGTTGGAAAGCTTTGTTTCTTCAGAGTATATTCCGGTGTTATACAAGCGGGCTCTTATGTTTATAACTCTACTAAGGGCAAGAGAGAAAGATTGGGAAGAATCGTGCAAATGCATGCTAATCACCGTGAAGAACTTAAGGAAGTTTATACTGGAGACATAGCAGCAGCAGTGGGACTTAAGGATACAACAACTGGTGATACACTTTGCAATGAGGACCATGCAGTTATACTTGAAGCAATGGTTTTCCCAGAGACTGTTATAAGTATTGCTATAGAGCCAAAAACAAAAGCAGGTCAAGATAAGATGGGTATAGCTTTGCAAAAGCTTGCAGAAGAAGATCCAACCTTTAAGACATATACTAACGAGGAAACAGGTCAGACTATTATTGCAGGTATGGGCGAGCTTCACCTTGATATTATCGTTGACAGAATGCTTAGAGAATACAAAGTAGAAGCTAATGTTGGTAGACCTCAGGTTGCTTATAAAGAAACAATCAAGAGAAAAGTACAAGTTGAAGGCAAGTTCGTACGTCAGTCCGGTGGTAAAGGTCAATACGGTCATGTATGGCTAGAGCTTGAACCTAAAGAAGCTGGAACAGGCTTTGAATTTGTTAATAAGGTTGTTGGTGGTGCTATTCCTAGAGAATACATCGCTCCAGTTCAAGCTGGTGTAGAAGAAGCTATGAAAAACGGTGTACTGGCTGGATACCAAGTTCTTGACCTTAAGGTTACACTATTCGATGGCTCATACCATGAGGTTGACTCCTCTGAAATGGCCTTCAAGATAGCTGGTTCAATGGCTTTCAAGGAGGGTATGCGTAAAGCAGATCCTGTACTGCTAGAACCAATAATGAAGGTTGAAATTACAGTGCCTGAGGAATATATGGGTGATGTAATGGGTGATGTAAACTCCAGAAGAGGCAGAATCGATGGTATGGAATCAAGAATGGGTGCACAGGTTATCCGTTCCTTCATACCACTATCTGAAATGTTCGGTTATGCAACTGACTTGAGATCAAAAACTCAAGGCAGAGGTGTATACGCAATGGAAATGCACCATTTCGAAGAGGTTCCAAAGAGCATTGTAGAAAAGATAGCAGGGAGCAAGTAAAACGGACTTTGAACAAATATTACAAATTAAGGAAGGTTTATATCTTCCTATGCATCATTAAATACAGTGGGCAGACAATGTTCTGTCCACTAAATATACAAATACTGACTGCTAAAGAGCAACAGCATTTATATATACCTTTATAAAGATTTGATATTAAAGGAGGAACAAACAAAATGGCAAAGGCAAAATTTGAGAGAAATAAGCCTCACGTAAACATAGGAACAATAGGACACGTTGACCATGGTAAGACAACATTAACAGCAGCAATAACAACAG
>JBAVGO010000132.1:0-3187 GCA_049684915.1 Lutisporaceae bacterium
GGTATATCCTCCACTGTAAAGATGTCATTTGCAAAGTCTACTAATGCTTCATAATGTTTAATTGTATCCTCACCTTGTCCTGTTTTATGGTGTTCTCCACCTACTATTATTAGCTCGCCATTGTCACTATTTTGTGAACGCAATGATCTGCCCGGTTCTTCAGCCGATATATACATTCCTCCCAGATATTTCTCTTTGACCTTAACTGCTAAAGCATAGGAGCGTTCTGAATATATTCTGGCAAAATACATACCATGCTTATTATAGAATGGGTAGTGTGAGGCAATAATCACTTTGTCAGCAGTTACCTTATTTCCTTGCTTAGTTGTTAGAATATATGAATTGTTTTCTTCTATATCAATAACTCTGCTTTGTTCATATATTTGGTTTTTACTATCAATAATTTCCTTTGCAAGAGCCAGCAGGTATTTTCTAGGATGAAATTGTGCCTGATTGTCAAAGCGTATGGCAGCTTTTATAGGAATATTAAAAGGTATTTCCTCTACATATGTTGCTTTAATTCCCAAGCTAGAAGCTGTTTTTACTTCATCACTAATCTTTTGAACATATTCATCCATCTGTGTGTAAATAAATGCAGGTTGATGTACAAAGTCACAGTCAATATGAAGCTCGTTTTGAAGCTTCTCTATAAATCGAATAGCAGATTCATTTGCATCGGCATATTGCTTAGCAAATTCCTCACTCATTTGAGTTTTAATTTTATTATATATTAACCCATGCTGTGAAGTTATTTTAGCTGTTGTATGTCCGGTGGTACCTTGCAATATCCTGTCAGCCTCAATGATTGCAACTCTTAAGCCTTCCTTTATAAGCAGATAAGCTGTAGAAATACCAACTATACCTCCACCAACTATTGCAACGTCAACTTTTATATCTTCAGATAAAGAGGGATAATTAGTTGTAGGGGTAGATGCCATCCAGTAGGATTGTGGTGGTTTTTTAAAGTTCTTTTGTTCATCTAGGTTCATGATTTTCCTCCAATGCATAATTTAGTAATAAAGCTTATATTATTTTTTACTATTGCTTGAAAAATATCCATTATCTTTTTGTATGTGCCAGGCACCGAAGTTATCCAGTTATATATTTGATATAATAGTTTTTTATCATAGTATTAAAAGGAAGCGGTAAGTAATATCTGGAGGATAGAATATGATACTATTTGTAATCTCACTAGTAACAGGCTTTATTGCTATGAATATAGCAGGAGTTCTAAATACAAACGATACGTGGGTTTTGATAATAAGCTTTCTAGGGTTTGTTTTACCTTATGCAATTGTGCTTGAAAGAGTATATAAGGAGAAAACAAGACTCTAAAGAAAGATATAGTCACAATTGTAGTTCATATTAATAGTATCAGATAGTAATAGCAAAAGTGCCAGGTTCGACAGTAAAACAGTTATTGGATAATGTATCGCTAATAACCGTCTAACTGTCGAGCCTGGCACCTTATTGTTTTTATAACATGCAAAGTAAGAATAAAGAATATTTGCCAGACACCGAAGCTGTCAAGGATATGCTGGACAGATATGAAAATGGAGAAATAACTGGATAACTGCGGTGCCTGGCACAAATCTGAAATTATTTAGTGAAATTATTTAGTAGTTGACAAAGCAATAATCCTTTGATATATTAAATATCATATGATATGTATCATATGATATTTAATCGAATGGGAGGAGCATAGATGCCACCTAAAATAAAAATTACAGAGGATGCTATACTTTATGCAGCAATTGAAATCACTAGAGAAAATGGTATAGCCAGTGTGAATGCTAGAGAACTGGCAAAGTCGTTAGGGTGTTCAATACAGCCGGTATTCAGGAACTTCCAAAGCATGGAAAATTTAAAGAAGGACTTGTATAAAAAGGCGGAAAACATCTATAACGACTATATAAGACACGGAATGGAAAGTCACGAAAGACTCTTTTTGGGATTTGGGCTGGTGTACATTGATTTTGCTAAAAAAGAAAAAAATCTTTTCAAATTACTTTTTATGTCTGATGAATTTAAAGGTAAAAACATATTTGAGATGATAAAGGATGATGAAAATCAAAAAATAGTAGAAATAATTTCTGGGACGACAGGACTTAATTCGGAGAATGCTGAGCAGTTACTGGTTGATATATGGCTAATGACCCATGGAATTGCCACAATGGTAGCTGCCAACGACTGTCATTTCAGCGAAGAACAAATAGTGAAAATATTGACGGATTCATTTTCGGGCATTAAATATCAATTAAGTATAAAGGAGGACAAGTGATGAATAAGCTGAGGGAAAAAAAGCCGATTTTACATGCGGTAATGTGGATAATATTTTATATAGTGATGGTGAATATTGGGGATGGATTATCAGAGCTTACAGGAGTTGCTAATTTAGTTACCAGTGTAGTACTAATTGTTTTTTCTATTATATTGGTGCTTTATCTCAAAAAAAACAATTGTTTTGAAACATATGGAATTAAAGGAATAACAAAAAAAGATTTACGTATGACTTTGTTTTATGTACCCCTTATAATGTTAGCTTTCATTCAATATTTTGCGGGGATAGATAAAACACTTTCCATGACTGCGATTGCTACTTCCTGCCTTTTAATGATAGGTGTAGGATTTATAGAAGAATTGATATTCAGGGGATTTTTGTTTCAAGGAATATATGTAAAATCAGGTGCGAATAGAGCAATTCTGATTTCTGGAATAACGTTTGGAATCGGACATATTGTTAATCTGCTTAGGGGATATACGTTAATGGAGCAGATGGGACAGATAATTGTTGCTATTGGGATAGGTATTGCCCTAGCTTTGCTTGTTGCTATCACAAAGAATATTGTACCGGGTATCCTTTTTCATATTGTTTTTAACATTAGTGGAACAATTACAAAAGCGGAAAGCAATCTGCAGATATATTTGATGATTGCAATTTTAAGCATTTCCGCATTCTATGCAATTTACTTGTTCCGATTCGTGCATAGCAAAGAGAAGAAAAAGAATAAGTGCCAGGCACCGAAGTTATCCAGTTATTGATTTAATACAGCCCTTCTGGTAATATAGAATTAACGATATTATCAGGAGGTTTTTTTATGAGCAGACCTTGGAGAGAAGAATATAAAGGCGGAATATATCATGTTATAGCAAGAGGAAATAATAAGGAATACATATTTAAGGAAAG
>JBAVGO010000133.1:0-28985 GCA_049684915.1 Lutisporaceae bacterium
GGCAAAAAGAACCGCAATAGTAGGTCCTTTGTCATCCACTGAACCTCGTCCATATATTTTATCGTCATGAAGCTCCCCAGAAAAAGGTGGAAAAGTCCACCCATCTCCCTCTGGTACAACATCTACGTGTACCAGAACTCCTACAGTCTCTTTGCCATCTCCAAACTCAGCATATCCTACATATCCATCTATATCCTGAACCGCAAATCCCATGCTCTCACTTAAATTCAATACATATTTTAAAGCTTCATATGGGCCTCTCCCACATGGCATTCCCAGTTCAGGCTCTCCTTTTATACTCTTTATTTTGATAAAATCTTGAGTTGTTTTTATTATTTCTTCTTTGTAACTGTCTATAATAGTCTCAAAATTCATCGTTTTTGTCCTCCAAAATTTGATAAACTATATCAATCTTCAAAATCAAAGCTTCTATCAACATATTTACTCAATAACTGTATGCAAGCTTCTACATCCTTCATATTAACCATACTGTTTGGTCCATGGGGATATCTCGTTGCAAAAGTTATTCCTGCCGTTCTTACCCCATAATTGGATAGATTGATTGAGCTTGCATCCGTTCCACCCTTATCAATTACATCATACTGATATTTGATAGAGTTTTCTTCACAGCATTTAACCATCTCATCAACTAGATATTCATCACATACCACCGATGGGTCAGATATCTTTATTCCTGTACCCGCACCTAAGGTATTGCTTCCCTCCAAGTCACAAGGATAATCATGTGCTGGTGTAACATCAATAGCTATCCCCAAATCAGGCTTTATTCTCTCTGCACAAACCTTGGCTCCCCTACAGCCTAATTCTTCTTGAACCGTGAATACAAAATATATATCATTTTGTGGCTTAATTGTCATTTTCAATGCTTCAATCATAATATAGCAGCCTACCCTGTTATCTAAAGCCTTTGCTGCAATATTATCATTCGCTAACTCAATATATTCTCCTATATAGCTGGCTACGTCACCTATCTTTACATATTTAGAGGCTTCCTCTTTAGATTTGGCTCCAATATCAATATACAGCTTGTTAAAATCATTTTTATGCTCTTCAATCCTTCCAGCTGCAATACCAACAACACCGTTTCGGAACTTGACTCTGCTCATATAAGTAGTTGAAAGCCATAAAAATCCGAGAGTCTTTACCTTGATTTGACCGTTATTTTCAATCTTTATAACCTGAAGTCCAATCTCGTCCATATGTGCCGCCAGCATAATTTTTTTCTTATTCGGAGCTTCACCTTTCTTATAGACGATCAAATTTCCCATAGCATCTGTTATAATCTCATCAGCATACTCCTTGACTTCAGCCTTAATCATCTCTCTTACTTCCTTCTCGTACCCACTTACTCCAAATGCCTGTGACAGTTCTTTTAATAACATAATAACTCTCCTCTCTTTTCATAAAAATGGCTATTTATTCATCAAGCTCTCTTTTGCAACCCAATTTACTTGATTCATTAAAGGATGACGGAGTGTAATTGCCCCTTCTAGGGGACATTCCATGACACAGCACCCACAGTACCAACATTCTCCAGGGTATAATACTATAGGGGGTTTACCTCTTTCGGGATTAGGAATTAAAATATCCACCTGACATATTTCAACACACCTATTGCAGCCTATACATTTTTCCTTATTATATACAATCGGATTAGACGAAGGCATCTCTGGAAGCATATATGCTTTTTTATCAGACATCTCTATTCCCTCCAATGTAGTCCTTATTATTCATTTCATAGTTTTCTTTCAAATCACCAAAGTAATCAAGAGGATTTTTTTCAACAATCACCTGATTATCGACCTGTTTTATTGTAATAAACTGATTATTCTTGGCTAAATCTGTTTCCTTGCTGTCCCCTCTGTTGAAGCATAAAGGCTTTGAACTAGTATCTCTAGCAAGGCAGGCTTTAATGATGATCTGCGATACTGTCAAAATGTCGAAAACCTCAAGCAACCTAACAAGCTCATGAGGATTATATGCAAAGGTATTTGGAAGCACTGTTTCTTCATATTCCTTTAAACGAGATAATCCAATGTTTAAAAGTTCATTGAGTTTAACTTCTCCACAGTAATTTTGCATGGTTTTGGCTATACCCATATTCAATTCTTTCCATCCTATACTGTTATTGGGATCATTTTTTAAAGGTGCGTAAATCCTAGCTTTTTCACTATTAATTTGTTCTGGGTCAATTTCCACCAAACTATTTGACTGTGCATATTTTGCAGCATGTCTTCCAGCATAATAACCCGTGGTTGCTGCATGTCCAAAGCAGTTTGAAGCGAACAGTGAATCACCAGCAACATACATTCCTGCTAGATTGGTACTGAGCCTCCAGTCATTAAAAAAGCCACCAGGTAGTCCAAACAATTGGCGTTCTTGCGGGAGGAAGCTTGCAGAAGTCCATCCGCTGCCATAGCATTGTATAACATGCTTTTCGGGATCAAAGCCAGCATCTTTAAAGTTTTTGTAAACAGGTATCTTTGTTTTTCCCTCTTCGCCTATCATCATTCCCCAGATAACTTTTCTCTCATGTTCAGGTAATGTAGACAAATCCGCATAAAAAGGCAATTTATAGCCTTCCTCTACCATCCTTGATAAAGGTAGTGTCTCAGGGCCATCATATGCATATTTAGGATTGTCAATATTGCCTCCCTTCATGAAGAACTTTTGTCCTTTGGCAGGCTTAAACCGATCGCTTACTCGTTCTAGTATGTTTCCATCCCTGTCTGCATATGGAACTTCCTTACCATTGGAATCAATTAATGATGCAGCATACCATGTATTGTGATTATTACCTGCTGCATAGGGAGGATAACTTTTACCTGAGGCAGAAAACTCTGCACCTACGGATTTTTCCATCATTGTAAATTCTGCTCCAGCTCTCCATCCCATAGCATGTCCATCTCCAATGCATTGGGTTGGTCTGAACTCACACAAGCCTGTAAATTCTGCAGAAAACAACCATACTCTGGCTGGTCTTGACATGCACATAACACTTGCTTTACTTTTGAAAATAAAAAATTTGCCGGTTCTAGTATGGATGCCTGTTGCCCCTATACACCTACCGCCTTGTTTTCCATCCTCTGTAAGCAATGATGTTACCATTATCCTATCATATATTTTTACACCTAGTCTTTTTAATTCATTGTACATGGAAGGTTTAAACGTGGATCCCCAAATCCTTATTGTATAATTGTTCACGTAATCATAGGCAAACATAAGCTTGGTACTGTCATCACGGAATTCTGCTCCTTCAAATTCATTCTCAGTATCTCTTATTTTTCCACCCATTTTTTCGATATCGAGCAAACGGTCATAGCCTTCCCGACACTCGATGTAGTGTGATATTCCGTTGTTGAAGCCGTCATTATCATCAAGCATAGCTTTAGTAAGCTCTTCTGGCGTTACCTTAGAACAAGGATTTGTTGCTGCCGACTCCCAATGGTCACAGCCTGACCCACCTGCACCACTACGCTTTGTTGCACCTTTTTCAACCAACACAACTTGCAGTCCCTGACGAGCAGCTGCAATAGCCGCCATACACCCAGCTATCCCACCTCCAAGAATCAGTACATCTGATTGTATAGTTTCTTCCTTATCCCACTCCAGAGGATATGGCCATTCTTGTTGATACATTTTCTATTCCCCCTAATTCAATTGAGATAAATTTAATTCAAATCTATATAGAACTCACAAATTTATTAACAACAAAATACATGACCTATTTTCATGTATTTTAAGCAAATCAATGAAATTTGTGAGTTCTATAAACAGCTGAATATATATCGCACTATTTTATGAATGTAAATTGTTTAGTGCGATATATATAGTATCTATATAAATAGTAACATATCGTTTTAGGTTTGACAATATGCATTTTGCATAATGCATATTGTCAAATCTTATTGCATTAAGTTAGCCTTATATGCTATACTATTTTATGATATATTAACTGGAGTTCTTCGCAGGGAATATGTATCCTGTGAAATCCAGTTTTATGTATTCAAAATTTGATTTATTCTAAAGAGGGATATTTATGCGTGATATTGTTAAAATGACTTTAGCAGAACAAATATATACAATCTTGAGAGAAGATATTATCAGTCAAAGAATTAAGTGCGGCGAAAAGCTGACTTTAAAGGCACTACAAGAAAGATTTGATATTAGCTCTACTCCAATAAGAGAAGCAATTAAGAGGTTAAGTCAAGAAGGCTTGATTAATCACATAACCAATATAGGTGGAAAAGTAGTCGAAATTACTGAAACAGATATTATAGAAATTTATGATTTCTGCTCACTTTTAGACGTCGCTGCATTAAAACTGGCACTAAGAACTAATAACATAAATGATGTTATCAATAGTTTAAAAGAATGCATAGAATTACAGGAGAATTCATTGAAGCAGGGTAATATTGAAGACTTCAAGCTACATTCAGATGATTTCCATGATATTCTGTACAAGTACTCGAATAATTCTAAATTATATGATGCTTCGTTAAAGATAAGAAGTCTATTCAGCATCCTAACAAACAGATATCAAAACTTTATTAATGTAGAAACAGTTGTTTTTAAAGAACATAAAAATATATTTGAAGCAATAACAGACAAAGATTTTGATAAAGCCATAATATTAATGGAAAATCACTTCGACCATGCCAAAAACTATCTTTTAGAAAATATCAGAAACAGTCTTACATAATAGGTATCTAGCATACTCTTCTCTCCAAGCTCTACTCAAAACAATACACCTCCGATTTCATCTTATCTAAAACTGTATAGTATGTAAATGTTTGCTTAATATGTATTTAATCTAGAGATTTTACGTTATATTTGAATTAGTTTACATAACGCCCTTGGATGACTTCTAAATATATTATATAATGTAGAAATAAGGTACTATATGCTGAAATAAGGTATTATATGTCTAAATATAATATTGGTAACATCTACTATTATGTAAAGGGGGATTTTAGCGATGATTATTAATACTAAAAGGATTAATGAAGCTATTGATATGGTTGAAAAAGGCGAGTTTAAAGCATTATCAACACTGCCTCACAAGACTAGTTCAATTGAAAACAAAATAAAAAATATCGGATTTAAGTTAACAGAGGGTAAAAAAAGTATTAGTAATATATTTAATGGAATTTTAGGAGTTGCAACCCTTATCAGCAACTTTGATTTAAAGCTAAAATTCTACAGTGAAAAAATCAATTTTATGACAGACAAAATGAGTACGATGACTGCAAGTGTTTATGCTTCCTCAGAGGAAACTACAGCCACTATATCGGAGATAACAAATTCGAATACCGAGCTTACATTATCTCTTGAAAAAATATCTGGAGAAGCAAATTTATTAACTGATAATACTAAAACTACTAATAACATGCTTAAGCAGGTTAAAGATGAAAGTGCAAACGTTATTACATTTTCCAACAATATGAATAATGATGTAAATACTCTTATCAACACAGTAAGTAATCTTAAAGTGTCTATTGATGGAATACTTGGAATAGCTCAACAAACAAACCTTCTTGCACTCAATGCCTCAATAGAAGCAGCTAGAGCAGGTGAGGCAGGAAAAGGTTTCGCAGTAGTAGCAGATGAAATCCGTAAACTCTCAAATGATACGACAGCTTTACTTGGTAAAATGAGTTTGTTTCTTAAGGAAATGAATCAAGCTTCTCAAAAAAGTGCATTAAGCGTAGAAGAGACAGTGCAATCAATAACAAAAGTAAATAATGCCGTTGGATTAATGACAGATATTATGGAAAACAATACTAACTCTATTACTCAAGTTAATGCAAACCTCATAAATATAGCAGCATTTAATCAAGAAATAAATGCTTCTCTCGAAGAAGTATCTGCTGCAATGAATGATGTAAGTAAAGATGTTGGCGAAATAAGTGAATATACTATATCATTAGAAGATATTAGTAATTCTATTAAGGGAATGTCTACCTCTATGGTTGATGTAGAAAGTAAAATTGATATTTTAACAAAAAGTGGAGGTAAACTTGCTGCAGAAAAGTATTATGGGCTTTCTAACGAAGATTTTTTAAGCTCTATTACAGTAGCAATAACAGCCCACAAAAACTGGGTTTCTGACCTAAATGCAATGGCTAATAACATGAAAGTCAGCCCAATACAAACTGATGAACACAAATGTGGGTTTGGTCACTTCTATTATGCAGTAAAGCCCACCTCCGTCAAGATACTTTCTTTGTGGAAAGACGTAGAAACATGTCATCATGATTTCCATAAAAAAGGAGATCTTGTTGTAGACAGCATCATAGACAACAAGCGAGAAAATGCCTCAAAGTATGCAAAGGAAGCAGAGCAAATTTCATTTAAAATGTTAGGAATTTTTGACCAAATGATTTCTATAGCTAAAGAACTTTCAGCTATAGATGAACAGGTATTTTAATGGCTCTATGCCAATTGTTGGGGTGACCCGATAAAATAAAGATAATAAAATCCCGTTGGTTTAAAAACTAGCGGGATTTTGTTTTACTAGCCCTCATATGTAATATTCTAGACCTGAATCTTTCAAAGTTTCTAACTCCATAAAAATTACGCTTTAATACCTTGATTTTATTGTTGCAGCCTTCTGTAAAGCCGTTTGTATAAGGACAAATAAATGAATTAAGAATATATTTTCCCAGTTCTTATAAGACCCCTTACGTTTATAGTGCTGTGGCCTTATTCTTTCCTTGAAAAACATGTCCTACCTTTAAATTCTACTCTCTATTGACTTACATAAAAAAGGTACTCCCGATAGTCAATTTAAACAAATACAAATGTTTATCTTTCAGCTTAGTAGTAAAATCTATATAATAATAAACGGGTGATGAAATGAAAAATCTTAATTCATGTACAATATGCCCTATTAAATGCGGCACTGATAGAACGCAAAGGAAGGGAGCTTGTGGTGTTGGTGATAAGTTGATAGTAGCCAAAGCCTTTTTGCACCAGTGGGAAGAGCCCTGCATTTCAGGAGCTAATGGTTCTGGTACTATATTCTTTAGTGGCTGCAATCTTCATTGTGTTTTTTGTCAAAACCATGATATAAGTCAAGAGGGCTTTGGCAAAGAAATTACCGTTTCAAGACTCACAGACATAATGCTGGAGCTGCAAGCTAAGGGAGCAGAAAATATTAACTTAGTCACGCCTACCCCTTATGTACTACATATTATAGAGGCAGTAAAAATTGCTAGGAAAAACGGCTTGACTTTGCCTATTGTTTATAATACTAATGGCTACGAAACAGTTGAGACTATTGAAATGCTTAGGGGAACTGTAGATGTATATCTACCTGATATTAAGTATTATACAGATAAATATGCAGTAAAGTATTCTAGGGCAAAAGACTACTTTAACTATGCTTCATATGCAGTATTAGCGATGATTGCTCAAGTGGGTTTTCCTGAATTTGATGAAAAGGGATTGTTGAAAAAAGGAGTGCTTATAAGACATATGATAATGCCTGAGCTATTAGCGGACAGCAAAAGCATACTGCGTTGGATATGGAATAACCTAGGAAAACAAGCTTATGTAAGTCTCATGTGTCAATACACTCCTATGTATAATGCAGAGAAGCATGAAGAAATCAATCGTAAGCTAGACGACTGGGAGTATGAATACATAATTGATTATTTTTTTAAACTGGGTTTAGAAAATGGCTTTGTGCAGGACTTTAGCTCAGCTGTTACTGACTATGTCCCAAGCTTTGACTTAACAGGGGTGTAATATAAAAAGATGCTGACCTTTTATTTAGGTCAGCATCTTAGCAACTATCTTTATTGTTTTTCAAACATATCCTTACCTACTCCACATTCTGGACAAACCCAATCCTCTGGGATATCTGCAAAAGCTGTTCCAGGTGCGACCCCGCTGTCAGGATCTCCTGCTTCTGGATCATAAACATATCCGCATACTGTACAAATCCATTTCTCCATCTCTTATTACTCCTTTTCAATAATTATTATTAGTTGTAGTTTTATTATAATCTATATAGATAAATTTATCCATGTTTGTATTTATTTTAACCAATAATTCGCTTTTATATCCATAAAAAAAAGGAAAACCCATTCGGGCTTCCTTAATAAGCTTTACATAAATGTCTTCAAAACCTTACCTAATCTCTTAATACCTTCAACTATCTTATCTTCAGGCATGTTTGAGTAGTTAAATCTGCCATGGTTCTTATATTGACCATTTGGGAAGAAGGATTGACCAGGTACAAATGCAACCTTTTCTTCAAGTGATTTTTTCATAATATCCGCTGCATCTAGGTGTTCTGGGAAGGTTACCCATGTGAATAATCCCCCCTGTGGTCTTGTAAAGGTAACACCTACTGGGAATTCTTTTTCCATTGTTTCAAGCATTAAATCTCTTCTTTTTCTATAAACCTTTATAAGATTTTCAACATGCTTATCTAAATCATACATATCTAAAAATTTGTTAATATCTCTCTGTGCTATAGTACTGCTTTGTAAATCAGCACCTTGCTTACTAACATTATATTTTGATAGTATTTCCGGTGATGCAACAACCCATCCTAGTCTTAAACCTGGACAAAAGGTCTTTGAAAAAGTACCTAAATGAATAACTAATCCTTTTGTATCAAAGCTCTTTATTGCAGGTAATATTTCTCCTTCAAATCTCAGTTCACCATATGGATTGTCTTCCACAACAGGTATATTGTACTTGTAAGCAAGTTCAAGAAGCTTCTTTCTTCTTTCTAAGCTCATTGTTCTACCTGAAGGATTTTGAAAATCAGGTATAGTATAAATAAACCTAGTATTTGAATTCTGCTCTAATGCTTTTTCCAGTTCTTCAATTATCATACCATCCTCATCCATTGTAATCTCAACAAACTTTGGTTGGTATGCTTTAAAAGCATTTATTGCACCTAAATAACTTGGGCTTTCACAAATAACTACGTCACCCTCATTAAGGAATATCCTACCTGAAAAATCCAAGCCTTGTTGTGATCCGCTCGTAATCAAAACATCCTCGGCTTTGCATTCTACCATTAACTTTTTCATTCTTTGTGCAATTTTTTCTCTTAAAGGTAAATATCCATCTGTAGCACTGTATTGAAGGGCTGCTCGACCCTCTTCTACTAATACTTTTACAACTACTTCCTCAAGCTCTTTTATCGGAAATAGCTCTGGAGCCGGTAATCCTCCAGCAAATGATATAATATCTGGTTCTTCTGTAAGCTTTAGTAGTTCTCTTATAGCGGAGCCTTTGATGTTATCCATTCTAGCAGCAAATCTAATTGACATTGTTAAAAAACACCCCCATGTTTTATTAGCCCGCCATATAAATCCATTCTCCACTTATATATTAACATTTTTTATATATAATGTTCTATACTTTTTTGTAATTTATTGTTTATTTATATTAAAAAGCGAAGAATTTAGATAAATTCCTCGCTTTTTATTAGCTAATTACCACTTGCCTTTGGCTACATGTGTTGCCATTTCAGCCTTTGATATATTTTTGATAATTTCAGCTTCCTTCAATGCCTTCTTAAAGGTAACTATACAACCTGGATCTAGATTTATTTCGATGCCTTCTTCAGCTATCATTGCAACGCCTTCCATTAGCTGACATAGCTCCATATGAAGATCATTAGTTCTAGTAGACTTTGTTATCAATGCCTCCTGTTCTTCTGTCAGCTTCACAAACTTATCAGCAGTTGCACCACATTTGGGACATTTCTCTGGTGCTTCTGTACCATTATGTATATATCCACATACACTACATTTCCACATTTGTATATCTCCTTTCTATTATATTATATACACAACGAATATTACTATTCGCTATAATATTGCTTCTTTTCTATAAAATCCTTGCCTGCACCTCCTCTCTTGTTAAAATTCTATATTGAAGTCAAAATCCCTGCTTTAATTAATAATAATTATTAATTAATAATATAACTTCGTATTTTGTAGGCTATACCAATCTTGTTTATATTTACATTTTATTTTAATATGTTGTATTAAAGCATAACTTTAAGTTGAATTTATAATTTAAAAAAGAAGAAACTATAATTGTAACTCCAAATAAAATTATTTACTTTAGGAGGTAGCACAATGCAAAATAATATGAATAACCATGGAGATTCCAACAAAATGCATGCTCATAACCATGCTATAAAATGTAATGTCTCAAATTGTAATTATAATGATCAAAACTTCTGTTCAGCAACAGCTATAGAAGTAAATCCAATCGGTGATGGTCATGCAGATACTAGTGATGGAACAGCATGTACAACCTTTGTAGATAGGTAAGATAGGCAAAAAGTTAAAAAGACCGCAGATCTAATCTGCGGCCTAATTCAACTTTATTTGTTAATCATGGTTTTTACCTTCATAAGTCTTATGAGGTTTCCTCTTTCGTTTTCTGCTAGCTTCATAGTAATGTACTTTATTGTTTCTTGTAGTTGAGGTATCATAACATATTCAAGTGCATTAACTCTTCTTCTAGTTTTCTCTATTTCATCCGCCATTAATTGGCACGCCTTTTCAATCTCAGCAAGGGCTAAAAGATTGGGTAATATATCATTTAGCTTTTTTATTGCTCCATCCAGTTCTCCAGAGGTTTGTGCAAAACCATATGGATATATGCTTGCACCTTCTTTAGCTTCTCTTACAAACTTCATAACTGGAACATTTACGCTCATGATATTTTTAGTTGTTATGTCAAGCTCTATCTTCTCAGTAGGCATTATAAGTGCCTCTTCAAACATTTCAGTAGACATAACAGCCTTTGCCATAGTGAACTCCTTTAAGGCTGATGTAAGCTTATCCTCAACGCTAAGCCTTAATTCATTGTTCTTTCTTACAAGCTCAATGAATCTTTTCATTAATTCGTCCTGCTTATCCTTTAAAAGTTTATGTCCTCTTGATGCAGTTTTTAACCTTTTTTTAAGACGAGACAGCTCCATCCTGGTTGGGTTTACGTTGAGTCTCATATCTATTCATCCCCTCTATTAGCCCCTCTATTGGGAAGATACTTGTCAATATACTCATCTTTAATTCTCTTGAGTTCTCCCCTTGGAAGTATTGATAGAAGGTCCCATCCTAGATTTAATGTCTCTTCTATTGTTCTGTTTGTATATTCCCCTTGTGAAACATAACGTTTCTCAAATTCTTCTGCAAACTTAGCAAACAACTTATCTATATCAGATAACGCTGACTCTCCAAGTATTACAGCAAGCTCCTTTGCTTGTTTACCTTGGGCATATGCAGAGAACAACTGATTCATTGTATCAGCATGATCTTCTCTTGTCTTATCTTTTCCTATACCTTTATCCTTAAGTCTTGAAAGGGATGGTAAAACGTCTATTGGAGGCATTAATCCTCTTCTGTTAAGTTCACGACTTAGTATTATCTGTCCCTCTGTTATATATCCTGTAAGGTCAGGTATTGGATGTGTCTTGTCATCCTCAGGCATTGTAAGTATAGGAATCTGTGTAATTGAACCCTTTCTTCCCCTTATTCTTCCTGCTCTTTCATATAGAGTTGCAAGGTCAGTATAGAGGTATCCTGGGTATCCACGTCTTCCTGGTACTTCCTTTCTTGCAGCAGAAACCTCTCTTAGAGCCTCTGCATAGTTTGTCATGTCTGTCATTATAACTAGAACATGCATATCCTTTTCATATGCAAGGTATTCAGCACAGGTTAAAGCCATTCTAGGTGTTGCAATTCTTTCAACAACAGGGTCATTTGCAAGGTTTATAAACAATACTGCTCTGTCAATGGCACCTGTTTTCTTAAAGTCTTCAATAAAGAAGTCAGCTTCTTCAAAGGTTATACCCATTGCAGCAAATACAACTGCGAATTTTGCACCTGATCCTAAAACCTTTGCTTGTCTTGCAATCTGAGCAGCAAGCCTTGAGTGTGGAAGTCCAGAGGCTGAGAATATAGGAAGCTTCTGTCCTCTAACAAGAGTGTTTAGTCCATCTATTGCAGAAATACCTGTTTGTATAAACTCTGAGGGATAATCTCTGGATACAGGATTAATTGGCTCACCTGCTATATCAACCCTTTTCTCAGGTATTATTTTAGGTCCACCATCCTTTGGTTTTCCAAGTCCATCAAATACTCTTCCAAGCATATCAGTTGACAAACCAAGCTCCAATGCCTTGCCTAAAAATCTAACCTTGCTATCCCTAAGGTTAATCCCAGCTGAGCTTTCAAATAGCTGAACTAATGCCTTATCCTCTGTTATTTCAAGTACCCTGCCACGTCTTATTTCTCCTGTTTGTGTTTCTATTTCAACCTGTTCATCAAAGGTTGCTCCTTCTACCTTTTCTACAAGCATTAAAGGACCTGCAACCTCGGTAATGGTTCTGTATTCCTTAAGCATTTATTTCGCCTCCCCCATTAAAGATTCAATTTCCTGTTTGAGAGTAGCAGATATTTCATCTATTTTCTTCAAATCAATTTCTGGTATATACTTTGCTCTTGATATTTTCTCTCTTACAGGCAGGGAAAGGATCTTACTTAGATATACTCCTTCTTCTAATGCCCTGTGGCCTTGCTCATCAAAATCAAGTATTAATCCTAGCATCTTGTGTTGCTTTGGTATTGATGTATATGTATCTACCTCATGGAAAGCATTCTGATGTAAATAATCTTCCCTTAAGGATCTTGCAGATTCAAGCGTTAATCTATCCTTTTCTGATAGGGCATCTATACCAACAAGCCTAACAATTTCTTGAAGCTCTGATTCCTCTTCAAGTATTTTCATGGCTGCCTGCTCCATTTCTGTCCATCCCTTAACTCCAGTTTTTTCAATGGAAGGAGCAACCTTATCAAGGTATAGTGAATAACTCTGCAACCAGTCTATAGCAGGGAAATGTCTCCTGTATGCAAGATTAGCATCAAGTCCCCAGAATACCTTTACAACCTTAAGAGTTGCTTGTGTTACAGGCTCTGAAAGGTCTCCACCTGGAGGTGATACCGCACCTATAACAGTTAGAGCTCCTACTCTGTTTTCACTTCCAAGGCATACGAACTTTCCAGCTCTTTCATAAAACTCTGCAAGACGTGAGCTTAAGTATGCTGGATATCCTTCTTCACCAGGCATTTCCTCAAGACGACCAGACATTTCTCTTAGTGCCTCTGCCCATCTTGATGTGGAGTCAGCCATTACTGCGACTGAATAGCCCATATCTCTAAAATACTCGGCAATTGTAATACCTGTATATATTGATGCTTCACGTGCTGCAACAGGCATGTTGGAGGTATTTGCAATAAGAACTGTTCTTTTCATCAATGGTTCCCCAGTTTTTGGATCCTTTAACTCTGGGAATTCCATTAGAACGTCCGTCATCTCATTTCCACGTTCTCCGCAGCCTATATATACTATTATTTCTGCGTCAGCCCACTTTGCAAGCTGGTGTTGAACAACTGTTTTTCCACTTCCAAATGGTCCTGGAACACATGCAGTTCCGCCCTTTGCAACAGGGAAAAATGTATCTATTACTCTCTGTCCTGTTATCATTGGCTCATCTGGTGCAATTTTGCTTGTATAAGGTCTTCCTCTTCTAACAGGCCATTTTTGAAGCATAATTACGTCTTTGATTTCACCTTTATTGTTCTTTATCTTAGCGATAACATCAACAATAGTAAAATCCCCTGACTTAATCTCAACAATTTCGCCCTCTATACCAATTGGAACCATTACCCTATGTTCAATAATTGTAGTTTCTTGTATTGTACCGATTATGTCACCCGAGGCTACATGGTCTCCTGATTTTTTTACTGACTTAAAGCTCCATTTCTTTCCCCTGTCAAGAACAGGAACATCTATACCTCTTGTAATAAAATCTCCTACTTGCTTTGCTATGAACTCAAGTGGTCTTTGAATACCATCAAACATAGCCGCTATTAAGCCTGGTGCAAGCTCAACACTAAGTGGTTCCCCTGTTGTTTCTACTGGACCTCCTGGACCAATGCCAGAAGTTTCCTCATATACTTGGATTGAAGCCTTATCTCCTCTCATTTCGATGATTTCACCGATGAGCTTTTTATCTCCAACCCTTACAACGTCAAACATTTTTGCGTGTTCCATTTCTTTAGCAACAACCAAAGGTCCTGAAACCTTCATAATTCTTCCGATGCTCAAGCTATCTACCTTCCTTCTATGATAATATATCAACACCGACAGCTTTCTCAACATTGCTTCGAATCTTTGCAAGCCCGATGCCAAGGCTTCCCTGACTTCCAGGAATAAGAATAATCGCCGGCAGCATTTCATTCTTATATCTTGCAATTGTCTCCTCAATGTCCTTAGCTATTGTCTCAGTAACAAATATTACGCCATAACCTTCTCTAGCCATGCTGTCAATAGCCTTCATGGCCTCTTCACTATTTTCTGCAGCCTTAACTGTCATACCAAGAGACAAGAAACCAAGTACAGCATCTCGTTCTCCTACTACTCCTATTTTATACATACACTTCACGCATCCTTTCTCTTATCTTTTCTGGATGCACATTGCTCTTCTTTCCTGTTAGGATAATTCTTAAGGCTCTTATTTCGTTTTCCCTGGCTATAATGTAGGCAATGATAGGTTCAGTTCCAAGACTAATGAACTTAGACTTTTTAATATGTTCAATTATGTAATTATCACCATATCTATCAATGCTTCCTAAGTCGCCATTTCTAATATACTCTGAAAGACCTTGATCTGACCATTTTGAAAATTTAGTATAGGATAACTTTTCTGAAAACCTTTCCAAGCTTTCATTTATAAAGTTTAAAAACAAACTATACTCAAGTGTTCCACCATATATAAACACCTTGTCTAAAAACTCAATACTTTTTTCCTGAGCCTTTATTCTGATAAAGGTTTTTAAATTAGTTATGTCAATATTAAATTTCACAAATTCAACTAAATAGTCGTATTTACTATTTTTAGCTATTTCCATAGCATATTCATAAATACCCTTATCAATAATCAAGTCGATATCCTGTGGGTCACTTGTTCCATTAAAGGTTGATACTGCCTTTTGTACTGTTTTAACAACAGTTTCAGGTATATTTTTGTAGTCTTCATCCAAAACCATCTGCTTTAAGCTTTCTATTGGAATCGTTCCTACATTAATTAACATGCTTGAAGTATCAATGCCTGTGTACTTGCCTTTTAAAATACTTTTTATGTTGTGCCCATCATATCGTACTGCAAGAACATCTATCACTTCATTTACAGGTATAATTTCATACATGTACCTATAAACATCCTCAAGGGCATTTTTTAGACCACTCTCATAGGAAGATGAAGTTATATATGCTCCATATTGGGTATCTTGAATCATTTTGATGCAGTCAGAAAAATCCCTTGCATCTATTAATGAATCAAGCTTTGCCTTATTTATAAGCCTATTTTCCAAAGCCTTAATTCTAGCAATACTATGAGCAAATATTGAATAATCCATTTATACACATCCTCATGAGGTTACATGCCTTCAAATAGAAGGTTTGAAATTTCACCTTCCAGGCTGTCCCTTAGTAATCTTATTTGGGATTCAATCGAACAATTAATTTCTAGACCACCATGAGTTAAAATAAAGCCCGAACCTATTTTTCTTGTTTCGTTGCTGATTTTAATCAAGCCCTTCTTACCCATTGCATTTAGCTTAATGTTAACTCCAGTTATAAATGAGGGCTCTATCCTTGCTTTATCTTTTTCTGAGAAGATAATTTCCTCTTCTCCAGTCTCAACACTATTTAGAAGTATTTTTTCAATAAATTCAAAATAATGCTTGTCATCCATTTGATTTATCCTGTTTGCCACTTGGTTTAATGTATTATCTATTGATTCCTGCTTTGCAAATAGTATTTCATTTCTTGCATCTAGCTGTGCTCTTGACATAAGCCTTTCTTTTCTTTCTATTCCATCTTTTTCAGCCTTGGCTTTTACGTTATTCATTATTTCCTCAGCCTTCTTTTTTGCTTGGCTTATAATATATTCAGCGTTTGCTCTTGCATCATTTTCTATTTGCTTTGCCCTGTCTTCATTATTTTTTATTATCCTGTTCTGAAGATTTTCAATTCCGGCCATTTCTGCCACTCCCTTATACTGCAATATTAACTATCATAAGGATTGATGTAATAAGTGCAATAACAGCATAGGTTTCAACCATTACTGCATATATAACTCCACCAAAGAATCTCTCTGGTCTCTTTGCTAATATCTGCATACCTGCAACAGCAGTTTTTGCTTGGAATATAGCTGATTTATACTGAACAATCGCTGATGGAAGCGCTGCACAGAAGAATAAAAATCCTTGACTTAATGTTAATGGTGATATTTGTCCTGTTAAAAGTCCTATTCTTTGAAGAAGAATAAGTGCTGTAATAAATCCGTAGAAACCCTGTGTACCAGGAAGAACCTGTAGAATTAGAGTCTTACCAAACTTTTCTGGTTCCTCAGTAACAAGTCCTGCTGCTGCCTCACCAACCATTCCAACACCTCTTGCTGAGCCTATTCCACCCATGAAAGCAGCAAGTGCTGCTCCAAACACTGCTAGTATTGGTCCTCCAAAATTTCTTATAAACTCAAGAACATTAGTAAATTCCATTATTACTCCTCCTTAATTAACTCTTTTTACATTTATAAATTTTGTATTTATTTTTAAAGGTGCGTAAGCTTTGCCTCCACCTTCATAAAACTTCCCGAAAAATTCAAGGTATTGTAGTCTGCTTGTATGGACAAAGGTTCCTAATAATCCAATAAGAAAATTAAAAGTATGTCCTACAATAAATATTAATGGTCCTGCTATAAACACCGCAGGTCCGCTGACCAACCCAATTAGCAGGTTAAATGCCCAACCTATTAGACCTGTTGCAAGTCCTAGTGCCAATAGTCTTGAATAGGATAGCACATCTCCTAAATAGCCTGTTATCCCATAAAGCCCATACAATCCTCCAAAAAACTTTCCTACAATAGATGTATTGCTTCGCCCTTGAGTTGCAACGATTCCTACTGCACTTACAATTGAAAGTATCTTTGGAAATGCTCCACCAATTGTTAAAAGCATTATAAGTCCAATTATTAAGCCATACCAAGTTATAACATCATAAAGAACATCTATGACTTTTCCTGCCTTGATAAGCATATATCCCTTTACTCCAAGTCCTGTAAACAGATGTACTAAACCAAACACCATTGACCATATTAAAACATCCATAGGTTTATCTACAGGATTAGTCCAGATCGGTTTCAGATTAATAATGCCACCGAAAAAGCTTCCATACAGAAAACCAAAAATAATAGTTGTAATGCTACAGTATAATAGTAGCTTAATAAATTTCTTTGTTCCAGAACCTAGCTCTATAAACTTTAAAGCAAATAACCCTCCAATAGCCATTACAAGTCCATATCCAATATCCGCCATCATCATTCCAAAAAAGAACATGAAAAATGGTGCAATTACTGGTGTAGGGTCAATTTCTGTTGGAAGAGGTAAGCTATATAGCTCTGTTACTGCTTCAAAGGGCTCTGCAAAAGCATTATTCTTTAGTGCGATAGGAAAAGCATCATCTACCCCAGGTTCTTCAATGCTTATGTAAATATCCTTAAATTTACCCTCTAGCTTTGCAACTATTTCATCGGCTCTGTCCTTAAAAATCCATCCTTGTAGAATGAATGTTTCATTGGTTTTTATTAGTTTTGATATTGAGTTTTCCTTTTCAAGCCTTACAGTATAAAAGTCATATATTTTTTCAATATCACCAATTTTTTCAGATAGGTTAAGTGCTTTTTCATTTAATGTTTCAACCTGTTTATCTAGTTTAACACTAAGTTCCTTAAGCTCACTAACCTTTACGCTAGGCAATACATTTAAGTCCAGAGTAGCCCTTGTAAAGCCATACTTCTTAAGTATTTCAGAAACATCTTGTGAATCATCAATATGACAAAGCATAAATAAATTTATGTCCTGTTGCTTTTCAGATATTTTTTGTATATATATATCATTAAATGCATTATCTAAATCCTCATACAGATTGGATTCATATTTACTGTTCATATATCCGATAAAATATGATGCCTTCTTAAGTGTATCAAGTTCATCTGTAGTAACGTCAAGATTAGCCCATTGTGAATATTGCTCTAATTGTGAACCAAGCTTGCTTTTTTCACTTTTATTGAGGTTTATACCCTCTTCAATTTCACGACAGCCTTGATATATGCTTCTCCAGTTTATTTTATCATTTAATTCATCAAACTCATTCTTTAATATTACTTCCTTCTTATCAAATAACCCACTCTTTTTCTTACTATAATTCTTTAGGAACTCATAGGAAATTTTAATATGGTTGTAATCCATTTGAGTATCTGTTACCACTTTGCCCTCTGTAAAATACTCTACTCCTTCATAATTCATATCTACTTCACTTAAATCTACAATATGTATTGCTTCTTCAGTCTGTATTAAGTTCAGAACATCGTCCTTAAGACTTTGAGGAGCAGCTAGAGCTATTTTGTTCATTTTAACTATTGCCATGGCTATCCACTATCCTCTCAATAACCATATTTACAGCCCTGTCCATCAGCTCTGTCGGTATGTTAGTAAGCTTCGCTTTAGATTTTTGATTTTCTTCAAGCATAGGTTTTGAAGCTTCCTTAGCTTCCATTTCATACTTAAATATAGTATTTTTATAGTATTCCTCAGCCTTTTCTTTTGCCTTTTCTATAATTGCTTCAGCTTCATCCTTTGATTCTTTTTGGATTTCTGCTGCTAAGGAATGGGCTTTTTTTATTATTTCTCCGCACTCCCTTTCAGTATCGATTATCCTTTTTACTACTTTCATTGACAAATATCTCACCACCTCTTTCTAACTTAGTATAAAACCTATAACATATTCTTAAGCAATTAAACAATTATATAATTGCATTACTTAGCATAGTCACAACACAATATAGTTCGTCAAGTCGGAAGAAATTCCTTCAAAAAATTTTGTAATACTTCAATTTACATTGTTAATTTTTGCTCAATCCTTTGACAAAATATTTGCAATCTCCAGATATAGGGCATAACTCACATCTTGGCTTCTTAGCATCACAAATTGCTCTTCCATGATAAACTAGATTGTTACTAAACTTAGCCCAATCCTTGCGCGGAATTATCTCCATAAGCTCCTGCTCAATCTTAACCGGGTCTTCTTGCTCTGTAAGTCCAATTCTATTAGACAATCGAATACAATGAGTATCAACAATTACCCCAGGTATACCATATATATTGCTTAATATAACATTTGCTGTTTTTCGCCCTACCCCGGGTAGAGCTGTCAAAGCTTCCATGCTATCAGGCACCTTGCCACCGTGTTCTTTAATTAACTTGTTACAGCAGGCTATAATATTTTTCGCCTTGTTCCTATAGAAGCCTGTGGATTTGATAGCTTGTTCCAGCTCTTCAATGTTTACATTTGCAAAGTCTTCTACACTCTCGTATTTTTGAAACAATTCTTTAGTTACTATATTAACTCTTCTATCTGTACACTGAGCAGCCAATATTGTAGCTATCAATAGCTGCAACGGTTTTTGATAATCCAAAGAGCAGGTTGCTTCTGGATAAGTTTCGAACAGCTTCTTAGATATCTTCCTAATCTTTTTCTTCAATGCCACAATATCTCTCATATTGTTCTCCTAATATATATGTTTTGTACTAAACATCATACTTTGAATTTAATATGTGCAAAACATTTTCCTTGATGCATATGAAAATATCACATGTTCTTAAACATGTTTATTGTATACATATCGTAAAATCAGATTGTTTATATTAAATATTTCTGAACCTTACTATAGTTTAAAATATTTCTGTGATACTTGCAATCTATATTTGCTAATATCTTCTCTTTAGAAAACTCATTCTTGTTATATTATTTTACCAAAGCAACAACAAATAATACTAAATTCCCTATATTTCATAGATTTTTAGTAAAAGCTTTGTCAGTGGATATATTATTGATATAATTAACAATATAAATTGCACTACTATTATATTATAAGGAATGCAGGCAATATATGCTTATGCTTGGAGGTTACTATGGAGAAAAGTTGTCTACTAATAGCAATAAATGCAAAATACATACACACCAATCTGGCTGTGAGATATCTAAAAGCCTTCTGTCAGCCTAGCTACAACAATATACGATTACAGGAGTTCAGTATTAATGATCATATAGATAATATACTAAAGGAAATATATATAAGTAAATGTGATATTTATGCTTTTTCCTGCTATATTTGGAACATTGACATGATTCTTAAGCTATGCAGCAGTCTTAGAAAGATAAATCCTAAGGCTATCTTAGTATTAGGCGGTCCCGAGGTTTCCTTTGACTCAGAAGAGCTTATGAAAAAGCATGATTCTATTGATTATATAATAACAGGTGAGGGCGAGGAAACCCTGTTAGAGCTTTTGGAGCATTTAAGCGAAGATAAATCAGACATAAATTCTATTGCAGGCCTGACCTATAGAGCTTCAGAGAAAATAATCTGTAACGAAGAACGCAGACTCCTAAAGAATCTTGATGTAATCCCCTTCCCCTATGATGACCTTTTACAGCTTAATACGAAAATAATATATTATGAAACTACTAGAGGCTGTCCATTTAACTGTCAATACTGCCTGTCCTCTACTATGAATGGAGTCCGATATTTCTCAATGGATAGGATAAAGAAAGAGCTAAAGCTTTTTATTGATAGCGGTGTAAAACAAGTTAAGCTGGTAGACAGAACCTTCAACTGCAAAAAAAGCCACAGCTTGGAGATAATAAAATACATTATTTCGCAGAACGGCAAAACCAATTTCCACTTTGAAATTGCTGCAGACCTACTAGATGAAGAGATGATATCAGTGCTAGCTCAAGCACCTAAGGATATGTTTCAGTATGAAATAGGAGTGCAGTCTACTAACCCACAAGCCTTAAAGGAAATTAGTAGAACAATGGATTTGGAAAAAGTAAAACAAAATGCTTTGGCAATACAAAGCTTACATAACAGCCACATACACTTGGATCTTATTGCAGGATTGCCCTTTGAAGATTTTGTGAGCTTTCATAAATCCTTTGACGAGGTACATGAATTAATGCCTGATATGCTTCAACTAGGCTTCCTTAAGCTTTTGAAAGGTTCAGGTCTAAGAGCAAGAGCAGAAGAATACGAGCTACAATATAATGAATTTAATCCTTATGAAGTGCTGTGTACAAGATGGATTAGCTATGAAGAGCTAACTAAGCTAAAGGAAATAGAACATATATTGGAGCTTTACTATAACTCAGGAAGGTTTAAGCATAGTCTGACCTACATATTTAAGAAAAACTGTTCCTCTTACTTTAACTTTTATCAGAGCTTTTCTGATTATTGGAAAAGCAATGGTCTGTTCTCTGCCTCCCAAAGCACCAAGGAGCTTTACAACATACTATGCAATTTTGTAGAGCTGCAAGGCTTTATGAGCTTGGAGCTAAATGAACTGATAAAGCTAGATTGGCTATTATTCTATGGAAACGGCATAATGCCTAACAGTATAAAGCGATATCCTATGGGCGATGTGCAAAGCCTTTTACAGTATTATATAAAGAAAGATTCTGTTGTCGCCGAAGCATTGTTTGAAAATCAGGATATTATAAGTAAAAGCTTAAAAAAGGGTATCTTCTATGAAGTGTTTTATACAGACGTTTTAGAAAGCCCAGATACCAGACAGGAATTGATTATTTTCTTCGGCAAGGATAGCGAAGGCAAGCTTCACTATTTTCCAAAGCTGCTATATGAGATAATAGATTAGAAAAAGCTATTGTCATCATAAGCCCTCCCTCTGCATAGTATGTAATGATAATTTATATGAGGAGGTATATTAATGAGTCCTGATATGTATATGCAGAACCCAGAGGGGTCAAAGAATATTAGAAAGCTTCTGGATTTAATTAAGGAGGCTATGAGGGACGAAAGACATGACTACAAAAAATACAGGATGATGCAGGACATGACTGATAATAGAGATATTAAAGAAAACCTGCGTTTTGCATATGAAGACGAAGGTAAACACTATAGAATGTTTCAAAGCATTTACGAAGACTTAACCCGAGAAGAAATCGAAATTCCAACCCCTAAGGTTGAATTGGAGCCTAGATTCATTGACAACATAAAAACCAGCATAAATGGTGAACTGGCTGCAGTGGAAATGTATAGAGGCATCAGAGCAATGCTTTGCAGCAAGAAGCACAGAGATATGCTCTATGAAATCATCACTGATGAGCAGGAACATGCTACAAGATTTGTTTGGTCATATGCAATATTGAAGTAAGGAAAAGCGGGTACAAAAAATGTACTCGCTTTTCCTCTCCCCTCATCATTTTACTGACCTTTTGCTATTCTTTCACACAGTTCATTTAGATATATCCATCTCTCCATTTTTTCTTCCAATTGCTTTTCTAGATCTTCTTTTTCTTTCATTAGCTGCTGCAACAGCATATAGTCGGTAGCTGCTGCTTTTATTTTTACATCTATATCAGAAATCTGCTCCTCTAAAAAAGTAATCATATCATCTATTTGCTCATATTCCTTCTGCTCTTTATATGAAAATTTCAAAGGTCGATTTTTTACCCTGTCCTCAGTATTATTGCTTTCTAAATTGTTATCTTTGCTTTTCTTATCCTCTTTTGAACTGCTTTCTTTATTTGTAAGGTCACTCTCTTTAAAATCAGAGTAGTTACCAGTGAATTGAGTTATTATTCCATTATCTTCAAAGACAAATATCTTATCTGTAACCTTATCTATGAAATATCTATCATGTGATACTGCTATTACAGCTCCGAGGAAATTTTCAATATAATCTTCCAAGACATTAAGTGTCTCTATATCCAAGTCATTAGTCGGTTCATCTAGAAGTAGTATATTTGGTGCCTCCATCAGCACTCTGAGTAGATGCAGTCTCCTTTTCTCCCCCCCTGAAAGCTTTGATATCGGGGTCCATTGAGAGCCTGGATCAAACAAGAACCTTTCTAGCATTTGCGAAGCACTTATTTTTTCTCCCTCTGCTGTAGTTAAAAACTCAGCACCTTCCTTAATGTACTCTATTACTCTAAGCTTTTCATCCATATGATAGGATTCTTGTGAAAACAACCCTATCTTTACAGTTTCTCCTATTTCAATGCTTCCTGCATCTGGCTGCATAGTACCTGCTATGATATTCACAAGTGTTGACTTGCCGCTTCCGTTCGGACCGATGATACCTACTCTATCATTTCTCAAAACAATATAACTGAAGTCATCTATGACCTTCTTTGTATCAAAAGCTTTACTTACATGCTCCAGCTCAATAATCTTTTTCCCCAATCGGCTGCTGCCAACTGATATATCCAGCTTTTCATCCTCTAGCTCAGTAATCTTTTCACTTAGCTTATCAAAACGGTCAATCCTAGCTTTTTGTTTTGTTGTACGTGCCTTAGCACCCTTTCTTATCCATGCCAGCTCTTTCTTTAGAAGTCCTTGCCTTTTTTTCTCGCTGGAGGCGTCCCGCTCTTCTCTCTCCAGCTTCTTTTCTAAAAAGCTGCTATAGTTGCCTTTATACAAGTACAGATTACCTCTTTCTACCTCAAGAATTTCATTTACTACTCTATCAAGAAAGTATCTATCATGAGTTATCATCAGTAATGCACCTTTTCTCTTATTTAGAAATTCCTCCAGCCAATCAATAGTAGTATTGTCAAGATGGTTGGTCGGCTCATCCAGAATCAGCAAATCCGAGGGATTTATCAAGGCCGAGGCTAACATAATTCTTTTTTTCTGCCCCCCTGATAAAGTGCTTATTTTTGCTTCAAAATCTTCTACTCCAAGCTTAGTCAGTACGCCTTTTGCCTCACTTTCCATGTTCCAAGCATTCATAGTATCCATTTCAGTATTTAGCTTCATTAGCTTCTCTGGTGAGGTATTAGGGCATCGAACTGACTGTTCATAATCTCTAATCAGCCTCATAATAGCAGAATTGCCCTTAAAAACCTGCTCCAACACTGTAGCTTCGTTATCAAAGTATGGATTTTGCGATAGATACTCTACCCTTACTGCATTGCCCTTTATTAGCCTTCCTTCATCAGACTGCTCCACTCCTGCTATTATTTTAAGAAGTGTGCTCTTACCCACACCGTTTATACCGATTACCCCTATTTTATCCCCTTCATTGATTCCGAGATTTATATTATCAAGCAGCTTTTTCTCGCTATATGCTTTTGATATATTTTCTATACTTATTAAATTCATCTTGTTCCCTCTCTTAACCTATATATGTATTGCTTAAATTGCTTAACTAAGGACTTAAAATAAAGAGCCCTTCCAGCAATATTATAATCCTAATACTACCAGAAGGGCTTATCTATTACAATATTCAACTAAGCTATGACAGTGCTAATTCTTCTATTCACATTTTGATCCTCCTTTTTTACATTCTAATGTAGCCTGTTTAAAATCTATATCATGTATCTTAATATAATAGTTCATTAGACAACCTGCTGTGGTGCGCTGTGCCATATGAAAGGTGTTGTTAGCTATTTTAACGTATTTCTCCGTATAATCCTTAATTAATGAATATCTATTGCAAATCTGTATGGCATGTTTTGAGTTATGAGGAATATACTTATTGGCACTGTCTAAATAGGTGCCACTCTCCTTAATAGAATAATTTTCAAAATTATCATGCACCTTAATAATCCACTGCTCATAGCTTCTATGACTCTTCAATAGATTTATGCTGCCATGCTGAGGGATTGTTGAGTCCTGTATGAGATGCAATGCTGCACCAAGATAAAACATCGCTTTATCATAGTCACCGCAATCCCAGTGTACCAAGGCATGACAGTAATAACGCTCAAATCGTTGCCTAGAGGATTTACAGCCATATAAACCTTTTTGAGTATAAGGATTATAAAAATGCTCTCTGCTCTTAAAATCCTGATCTGCCCATACTACACCTTCGTTTAATTTGTCTATATGCTTTGCATAGAACTCGTAGGCATCAAGATGACCATCATTCTTCAGTATTTCAAGTGATTGATTATTTATAAATACATGAACCTCGCAAATGGTCTTAATAAATAATTTCTTGATAGGTTTTATAAACCATAATAAGGTTTTAAAAGCTTTTCCGTATGCTTTTTCTACAGTGTTCATGGCTTCAACTCCTATTTATCTATTACTTTTAATCTATTTTATTAAATATTCTTACAAGTATAAATTAATACTATATTTATATAGAACACACAAATTAATTAGTAACAAAATACATGACCTATTTTCATGTATTTTACGTAAATCAATGAAATTTGTGTGTTCTATAAACATAAGAAAACATATCGCACTATTTTATAAATGTAAAATGTTTAGTGCGATATATATAGTTTGTATCTTTATAAAAAATTTTATGATATAACTTTTGTATTCGCTATATAGATGTATACAATCGACTTTACAATATTTTTCTTAATGAGTATAATTACTTGTGTAAGCGTTACATAAGTATGTAACGCTTACACAAGTAATTATTTAATCATATATCCTAAAATATTATCTGCGAGGTGAAAACATGAAAGACCCAAGAATCAGCAAATTAGCTAAAAACCTTCTTACTCACTCTGTCAGACTTCAACCTGGTGAAAATCTTTTAATTGAAATGTATGATGATGGCGAAGAACTTGCAGCAGAGCTTATAAAAGAGTCCTATAAACTTGGAGGAAATCCTTTTCTAACAGTTAAAAACAAGACCCTACAAAGACAGCTTATGTTGAACTGCAATGAAGAACAAGTGACTAATATCGCTGAGTTTGAAAAAAATCGGATGAAAAATATGCAAGCCTACATACAAATAGCAGGTCCTAGAAATTCTTCCGCATATTCAGATATTCCTTCAGAAAAGATGTCTATTTACCAAAAATTTGTTTCAAAGGGTGTTCATCTTGATCTTAGAATACCAAATACTAAATGGGCTATACTAAAGTATCCTAATTCTGCGTTTGCTCAAATGGCAAACATGAGTACAGAAAAATTTGAAGAATTCTACTTCGATGTATGTACTCTTGATTATGCAAAAATGGATAACGCTATGGTACCATTAGTTGAAATCATGGAAAAAACCGACAAAGTTAGGATTAAGGGCGTTGGAACTGACCTTTCCTTCTCAATTAAAGGTTTACCTGCAATAAAATGTGCTGGCGAGGTTAATATCCCTGATGGAGAAGTATTCACTGCTCCAATCAAAAACACAGTAAACGGATACATCACATACAATACTCCAGCAGAATATTTAGGCTTTACATATGAAAACATCAGACTTGAGTTTAAGGATGGAAAAATAGTAAAAGCTACAGCTAATGATACTGAAAGAATCAATTCTGTATTTAATACCGATGATGGTGCAAGATATGTTGGAGAATTCGCTATCGGCGTTAATCCATATATATTAAAGCCGATGAAGGATACTTTGTTTGATGAAAAAATAATGGGCAGCATTCACTTTACTCCAGGAAATTCCTATGATCAATGTGATAACGGAAACAAATCAGCTATACACTGGGATCTAGTATATATTCAAACTCCTGAATTCGGTGGCGGAGAAATTTGGTTTGACGATACATTAATCAGAAAAGATGGTGTGTTTGTATTAGATTCCCTAAAAGTATTAAATCCAGAAAACCTAAAGTAAAATTTAAGGAGGCAATTTATAATGAAAGACCCTAGAATAGACATAATGGCAAAAAACCTTATCCATTATTCCGTAAATCTTCAACCAGGTGAGAATCTTCTAATTGAAAAATATGATTCTGGAGATGAGCTGGTTGATGCATTAATAAAGGAAGCCTACGCAATAGGAGCTAATCCATTCCTGTCAGTAAAAAATAGAGACTTGATGAGAGAGATACTCCTTGGTTGTAATGAAAAGCAGATAGCTTTAGCTGCGGAATTTGAAGCAGAAAGAATGAGAAATATGCAGGCTTATATTGGTATAAGAGGTCCAAAGAATACTTCTGACTGGGCTGATGTACCTAGTGATAAAATGAACATATACCAAAAACATTGGTTCAAAAAGGTACACTCTGAAATAAGAGTACCAAATACTAAGTGGTGCGTTATGAGATATCCAAACCACGCAATGGCTCAAATGGCAAATATGAGCACAGAGAAGTTTGAGGACTTCTACTTCAACGTATGCACTTTGGATTATGCAAAGATGGGCGAAGCAATGACTCCATTAGTTGAACTTATGGAGAAGACAGATAAAGTTCATATCAAGTGTGTTGGAACTGACCTTACCTTCTCAATTAAAGGCTTACCTGCAATAAGGTGTGCCGGCGAAGCTAATATACCTGATGGAGAGGTTTACTCAGCTCCTGTTAAAACTTCAGTAAACGGTTATATCACTTATAATACACCTGCAGAGTATCAAGGCTTTACTTATGAAAACATAAGACTTGAATTCAAAGATGGCAAAATTGTAAATGCTACAGCCAATAATACTGAAAGAATCAATGAAGTGTTCAATACCGATGATGGTGCAAGATATGTTGGTGAATTTGCAATAGGCGTTAATCCCTATATATTAAAGGCAATGAAGGACACTTTGTTTGACGAGAAGATAATGGGCAGCTTCCACTTTACTCCTGGTAATTCCTATGACGAATGTGACAATAGCAACAAATCAGCTATACATTGGGATTTAGTTTGTATACAAACACCTGAGTACGGCGGTGGAGAAATCTGGTTTGATGATATACTAATAAGAAAAGATGGTATGTTTGTACTAGATTCCTTGAAGGTTTTGAACCCAGAGAACTTAAAGTAACAAAGCTATTATGAAAGCACGGCTTACCACCGTGCTTTTTTGTGTCCTAGTCCCTCTAGTTTTACTCAAACACTTGAACTATATAGCATATAGGTTTATAATTGTAAAAGCAGAATAATGTATTAATACATTTTGTGTTTATTACTCACACGAGGAGGCTAAAATGGAAATAAAGAATATCGAAAAATTACAACTTTATGGATTTAATAATCTAACAAAAACATTAAGCTTCAATATGTATGATATATGCTATGCAAAAATCCTAGAGGATCGCAAGGGCTATATTGAATATATTGATGAACAATACAATGCCGATAGATTAACTAATATCCTTACAAGTGTTGCAAATATTATAGGTGCAAATATACTAAACATAGCAAAACAGGACTACGATCCCCAGGGTGCCAGTGTCACAATGCTGATTTCTGAAGAGGGTGCCCATGAAGATGTTATACAAAATCCTCATGATACAGAAACCCCAGGGCCAACGCCAGATGCAGTAGTTGCCCATTTGGATAAAAGTCATATAACAGTTCATACTTATCCAGAAAGCCATCCCGATGATGGTATAAGCACATTTAGAGCTGACATAGATGTTTCTACATGTGGCATGATTTCTCCACTTAAAGCTTTAAATTATCTGATTCACAGCTTTGACTCAGATATTATGACCATGGATTATAGAGTAAGAGGCTTTACAAGAGATGTCAACGGTAAAAAGTTCTTCATAGATCATAAGATAAATTCTATACAAAATTATATATCAACTGATATAAAGGATAGATTTCAAATGATAGATGTAAATGTATATCAAGAGAATATCTTCCACACCAAGATGATTCTAAAGGAATTTGATCTAAATAATTATCTTTTTGGAATCACTAAAAAAGATCTTCTTTCCGGTGAAAAGAAGAAAATCAAGCAAAAGCTTAAAAAAGAAATGTCCGAGATATTTTACGGTAAAAATGTTACAAAGGTATGATATAAGCCTCCTGATCTAATTCAGGAGGCTTTTTGTAGCTAATACATTATATGATTATGCAAACTATACCGCCTTTTGAATCGTTAACAACTTTGTTGAGAGTCAACTGCAGCTTGCCC
>JBAVGO010000134.1:0-32527 GCA_049684915.1 Lutisporaceae bacterium
GGTATAGCCTTAATAACTGCTTCATCTACTTTAGCATTTATTAAGTAACAGCCTGACAGTAGCTTTGAGCTTGTTATTTCTTGACTTAACTATTGTAGTTTTATCTTGAAATAGCTTATTATTGTAACTTAAAGTTACGACTGCCTTAAACACATTCTCTATATTTTTGACATTAACGCCATTTATCAATAGTCTAATATACTTGAAGTCATTTCCGTTCAGACATGTTGTCTTTGGTATTTTCCAATGTATCCCTCCATCTATTTATTCATATATTCGATTAAAAACAGTAAATACCTTTTCCCTATTGTTAAATTTTTGTTAATCATACAACTAATATGTTTTCTACCATTAGTATATAAAAACAGCCGATTTCTCGGCTGTTTAATTGCTTAGAATTCCGGTTCTATCAATCCGTAATTTCCATCTTTTCTTTTATATATTACATTTACCTCTTCTGTATCAGAATTTGAAAATACAAAAAAACTGTGACCTAGAAGCTCCATTTGCATAGCTGCTTCCTCTGCTGGCATTGGTTTCATAGCAAATCTCTTAGTCTTTACTATCTGAACTTCAGCATCTTCCTCATCTGATACATTATCAAACAATGTATCAAATCTTAGATTGTAATCCTTTAACTTCCTTTCTAGCTTTGTTTTTTGCTTGCGTATTTGTCTTTCTAGTTTCTCTATAACATTGTCTATAGAAGTGTACATGTCATCGGTAGCTTCTTCACCTCTTAGTATAATGCCATTGAAAGGGATTGTAACCTCAAAAATATGTCTGTCTCTTTCTACACTTAAAGTTGCGTTTGCCTCTGTATCTGCTCCAAAAAACTTTTCAAATTTTGAAAGCTTTTTATTAATCTTTTCCTTTAAGGCATTTGTAACAACTATGTTTTTACCGCTAACTGTAATATGCATAATATCTCTCCTTTCAGAACTAGAATTCTACCGATTATATTTATTTTATTCTACAATTTAATAAATAATCCTGCCAATTTTTAATTTTTTGGGGAAATAATATTTAATATTCTGACATTTTTCACTGTTTTATAAAAAACGCAAATTAATTAACAACAAAATACATGGCCTATTTTCATGTATTTTAAGCAAATCAATATAATTTGTGTGTTCTATAAACAGCGGAATATATATAGTATAAGTCTATGTGTCAATATTATGTTAAGCGAACGCAGTAAAAAAATGTAAACTCTCAATATAGTAAAATCAATGGGTGAAAGATAAGGGTTTTTCCACAAAGTTATACACATGCATTTTAAGTTTTCTGTGCATAATGTGTATAAGTCTGTTGATAACTTGAATTTAGCCTAACCAACTTGTTAAAAACATGTGTACGTGCACTAAATATCCTTTATTAGTAAAACGAACAATTTGTGAACTTTTTCGACAAGTATCCAAGTAATCATCAATATACGAGAATATCGTAAATTTATCTGTACAAAAAAATAAAAAAGCCGCTATAAAGCGGCTCATTATTAACTATCTTCTTGCGTCGAAGCAGTTTTTGCAATATACTGGTCTTGCGCTTGTTGGTTTGAATGGAACTTGTGTTTCGCATCCGCACTCAGCACATGTTGTATCGTACATTACTCTTTCTCTTTTAGCTCCTCTGTCTCCGCCTGAATTCTTTCTAGCAGATCTGCAGTCCTTACATCTTGCTGGTTCGTTTTGGAAGCCCTTTTCTGCATAGAACTCTTGCTCTCCAGCTGTGAATACGAATTCATTTCCGCAGTCTTTGCACACTAAGTTTTTGTCATTGAACATGTAAAAATCCCTCTTTCCTTCTAGGTTGGTGTTGGCGACTCGAAATATTCTGGGATTTCTACCGCCAAGACTTCGTTCTACCAAGCACACATAACCTTATAATTTTATATGGCATATTTTTCTAGCTGACCTGGTTTTTGCCCCCACACTCGCCGTCTGGAGTTTTCGCTACCAACATTTTAGTCCCTCACTACTTACTCTCTCAGCATATTTCAGCAGTTAATCTGCCGGCTGGACGGACTTACCATCTAAGCCGCACCATGATCGCAGTGCTTTGCTCTGCTTACGTGGATCGCTTCGCCTGCGGCTAGCATCGATTTTCAACCACAGACCTAGTTGATACACCATAATATCATTATATAACTTTATTTGCCAAATTTCAAGTACTTTAAAATCATAATTATAAATAGAACTTATAAACTACTTTTTCTTATCTATATATATCCCATCTTTTTGTGTAAACGGTATCTCATAAGCTTTTAGCGAACGCTTACCTGTGTTAATCTGTTTTAGCTCATTTTTAACTTCATCAAAGATTTTATTAAGCTTTTCTCTATTGCTGTTTTCCAGCTCCATGATGGCGCCTGCCAAATCTATTATTTCTTCTACACAATGCTTTAAAGTTTTTAGCTCAGGATACTTATCCGTGTCAATCTTGTCAGGTTTGCCTATCTTCAACTCATCCTTTAACTGGCGATAACCCGTAAGGAAGCTTTTATCCAGTTTATCTATAGTGTCTATAACCTGTTGCTTTTTCTGTACCAATGTTTCAATATTTTCTGCTTTATTGTTTTTAATATCCTCTTTCTGAAGAACTGTTATATCAAGAATTTCCCTAAAAAACTTCAATTTCTGCTCAGTTATGTTGTTCAGTTCCTTTATAAGTTGCATATCCATTTATCTCCTCCGAATGCGGCAGGTTTCCGCTACTTGTTTGCATTTTGTTGCTTTGCTAGCTTCATAGCCTGCACCCAAGTGTCCCTGAGCTGTTCAGCAAACATAATAACCTCTTCTATTATGGTCTTGTCTTTCTTAATATTCGCTTCAATCAATCTCATATTCAAATAATCGTACAATGCCATAAGACCCTTAGATACTTCATAACTCATATCCAGTGTACTCATGAACTCATGTACAATATCCTGCGATCTAATAAGATAATTATTAGCCTTTTCTATAGATTTTTCCTCTATACCTAGCTTTGCTAGATTTAAGAATTTTACAAGACCATTATATAGCATTAGTGTTAATTCTTGTGGAGAAGCAGTGTTGACCATACTATTTTGATATTGCTGGAAAGCTTTATTTTTATTAATAGCTTGTGCCTTAGCATCAATATCAACTATGTTATGTTTTTCTTCTTGTATAATAATTCTATTTCTTTGAAATTGACTGTATAAATCATTCGCTATAGCCATAATTTACCTCACTTTCTACTATTGTCACCCACCAAACTGCTGTGCTATCCATGATGATTGACTATTCATTTGACTCATTGCTTTTTCTAATGCTGTAAACTTTTTATAATATCTATCTTCCTTGTCATACAGCTTTTCAGTTAATATATCAATAGCTCGCTCCCTAATATCGATATCCGCATCCAAAATATTATTGAATTCGCTTAAGTCTCCTACTATACCCGCCTTCTCTAATAACAGACCCTTTTTGCCATTGATATCTCTTGTAGTTCTAATATTATCCTGCATTATATCATACAGTCTGTTTATTATTCCATTTTGATTATATCTATCCGTTCTGCTTCCCACTCCACCTATTACACTGGTATAGGATATTTCAGATTCTTTTGTGAATATATTTATTACGTTATCAGGGTTACTTTTTATTGCATCCTTTAGTTTAGTCTCATCTATTACCAACTTGCCCTTATCTAGATATGTCCCAGTAGTAATTCCAATAGTAGATAAACCACCAGAAATATCTGTAATAGCACTAGATAATGCTAAACGCATATTTGTAACCATATTATTTAGCATACTGTCATTTCTTAATAATCCAGTCTTGGCTTTTTCTTCCCAAAGCTTTATTTCATCTTCACTCATTGCTTCTTTTTGTTCATCTGTCAATGGTGTATAGGCACGTTCGTACTTTTCACTTACTTCATTACCAATCTTCCCTATTACTTCGTTGTACTTATCTACAAAAGTTTTAATTTTGTTAAATACTTCGTCTGTATTTTGAGTAAGATTAATAGTTGTGCTTCCTATTGATGCTAGGTTATAAGTTACTCCATCTGCTGTAAAAGAATTAGTAGTACGTGTCCCTGCCAATCCATCTAAATTAAAAGTAGCATCCCCACCAGCTGTAATAGCTGTAGAAGTTAAGTTTATCTTAGTGAAAAAGTTGCTGCCATTATCATTTATAGCAATAGTACCTGCCCCTGTAGTTTTAGCTGTCATAGAAAAAGTATCAGAGTGCGTACTATAGCTAAGGTTTACTCCTGCGGCACTATTATTTACCTTTGATAGAAAGGTGCTCAATGAGTCTGTTTTATAAACATCAATATTTGTATCATTAATAGTTAACGTAAATTTACCAGTACTGTCAAATGTGATATCACCATTTATCAGCTTACTGCTCACCTTTTCCATGTTATCACTTAAGCTCAATTTATTACTTTCCACTGATTGAAGACCTAAGTCCCTTACAATATCACCATTAGCAAGACTAAAGCTTTCTACCCCAGCTCCTGCCGCAAATGCAAGTGTATTATCAGTAGCTGTAACATTAACCTTGCCGCTAGCTCCAAAAGCAGCATCAATTTTAGCTTGTATATCTACAGCCAATTGATTGGCATCACTATATGTACTATCTGCACCCCATTGGATCACCTTTGTAGTAGCAACTCCACTTTCAACGGCTGTAACTTCAAATTTCATACCCTGCTTTATTTCCATAGGTGTATCAAAGTTTAACGCTGTTCCAATACCACTGCTGCTTACTCCCAAAGTACCTAATAGATTGTCTCCAGTGGCGGATTTAGTAGCTATAGTAAGTACATCAGAAGCATTAGCAGTAGCAAACTGTATTTTACCATCAACCGCTCCAACAGTGACACCGCCATTAAACGCTTCCTGAATTAATTGTACTAGCTTACCATCAGTTCCATCACCAAGTAGCGATGCAGCATCTGTATAACTTCCATCAGGTATAATAATATCCTTACTTACCCCATTATAATTTACAGCTATAGTCTTGTTATACCCATCAATATTAAAGCTGCCTACTACATCTCCTGAAATACCCTTTGTGACAGCCACTGTACTAGTTCCTGTCGCTGCTTTTGCTAGTGCAATTACATCTATTGTATGGCTTGTACTTGTAATACCCACTCCCCCTGTAGCTGTTGCGACAGTTGGATTTGTAGATGTTGAATTATAAATATTATAGGTGCTCGGTGATCTCATGTTATTGGAAGGCTTTAGATAATCAAAAAATCCATCTTGAAAGCCTCTTAGCAGGTTGGATACTTCCCTATAATTATCTCTTCTCCACTCTACTAAAACCTTGTTTTGCTTGACACGATCAACTTTTGCCCTCTCTATTGCCATTAATTGCTTAACTATTGAATCAGTATCAAGGCCAGAGGCCAAGCCTGTTATTCTGGTTGTAGTATTTAATAAATTCGTTATATTGCTAGCCATAGCACTTACCTCCTTTCATCAACAAAAATTCCTGCCATTTCCCACATTTTAGCTACCATATCAAGTATCTTTTCATTGGGTATTTCTCTTATCACTTCATTGGTGTCCGTATCAATAACCTTTACTACTATTTCTTTTGTAGCCTCATGAATAGAAAACTCAAAATTCCTATTTCCACCGTTCAATGCTTTGTTTGCTCTTTCAATTAGGTTAATCCATTGTTTTTCATCCATACTAAGCTGCAGTTCTGGCTTATGCGCCAGATTCTGATAGGATTCAGTAGTTCTTATGTCCCTAGTCTTTACACTGTCATTTTGAGGCCTAGCTTCTGTAGCAGTATTTACAGGTACTCTCTGACTATTTGAAACTCCATTCTCAATCCGCATAATACTCCCTCCTTGGAATATTCGTATTTTATAATATATATCGTAATAAAAACGGAAAATCTTTAGTTAATATTAAAAGATTTGTAAAATGACTCAATAATCCAATCCATCATTTTTTATTTTATCAAGAGTCTTATAGAGTTCCGTTTTATCTTTTATATCGATTTTCTCAGCAAATACATACCAATCATCTAAATCCGGATTTATAATAGTATCGAAATTTTGTTCCAGTGTAACTTGTTTATTTTCCTGCCATAGATTTATAAACTCTGATAATGAATTACAACTGCTTATACCATCAAAGCATGCCTTTTCTATGGATGAAGCACCTTTGTTAAATAGCACAGTTTTCATATCTATCCTAGGAATATTAAACCTATATAAAACTCCAGGATTTATAATCGTTTTTTTGATTCTATCATTCAAATCTAATGGGAATTCAACATTAGCATCAATAATGAAATACCAATCCCTCCCTTTTGCCCTACCTATAGCCTTATTTAGTGTCCTTCCCCACTGATCAGTAGTATCTGGAATAATATATATATTTGATTGTTCAATCTTAATTTTTTGTAATTTGTCAAAAGCAGCAGCATCCATAGCTGCAATAACGATAGATTCAAAACAATCTGCTAAGTTTGTTACTTTTTTATGCAAGGAAGTCAAATCAGCATTAGAATCGCAAAAAATTATTGCATCAATAGTTCTAGGATTAATAGACATATTGGCTTTTGAAATTCTTTCCTTGTAATCCGGCAAATATCTATTGATAGTTTCAGGCATATCATTTCCACCTGTTAGTGGATTTGCTATATCTATGATATGAAACTTGCCGTTATTTAGCTTTGGACTATCTATTTCTTTCAAACGTTCATACAACATAGGAGATATATCATCTATCTCCTCATTAGAAAGACGACCTTGATGTAACAAAGCCCCACCACATATTTCGCACCACTGCAATTGATTCCCAAAATCCTTTGGCTCACGCTCCCACCATCCCGGTTCGACTGGCCATCCCCCTGGTCCATCAAATAAAGTATCCAATGCACCTGCAACCTCGCAGAAAAATGCACCCTTTGGTGTTATAGATGCACTCCACATATTTTGTATCCAACAGTTATCACGCATTGGTATCCATTCATCATCTGAAATTCCAAGCTCTTTTCTGCTTATAAGCAAGGGCTGGTGCAAACAAGGGTTTTGATGATCATTTATTGTCTGATAGCTAAACACATCCTGAATGAGTTCATAGTGCTCATAGTAGTTGTTGCACATAGAGGTCCATAATCCTGGACCTTTTCTATCATTCAATGTTTCATCGAGATAGAAATTCCTATCTCGAATATATTGTATAAAATTATTAATAGGCTTTTTTAAACCCGGCAGATCATATTTAGAAGGGTACTCTTCAGCAATGTGCTCTACAAATCGCTGGAATTGAGGATGTAGCGTTGGTTCACCACCCATTATCCCTATAGTACGGCCAAAGTCTTTTAATGAACGAACAGCTTTTTTAAAGGTTTCCCAGTCCATAAAAGAATTTTTCTTGTGATGACCGCAAAATCGTGTACAGTTTGAACATTTATTGATACATGCGTTAGTTATATCTATCTGTATTATTCTCATGTCTTTTGGTGAGCGCATCTATATTCCCTCCTTATATCCGATGCTTTGTAAGTTCAAGTGCTTTTGAATGAGCTCCTTTTCTCTTTGGGTAGTAAAAACCGAGTTCCAAAATTCTCCTAAGTTATCTCGTATTTCATTTATCATAAAAGTATATTGCTCGGTGCAATCTTCACAATTATAAATTTTAATCTTATCACACATAGAAATCATATATGAGTATTGAGAATATCTTGCTCTACTAGTAATTTCAGGAACTTGTTTGGATAGATATCTCGTACGTTCCTTATACATTGAAAGATATTCATTTAATAATTTTGGAGATAGATTATTAGACTGTATAAAACTCGTCATATTGTTTTGATGTTTAGTAAATCGGTATAAAGGGACGCCTTGTGCCACAATCTTGTTTGCATTGGCAAAAACCTTGTAGATCACATGAATATCATCTACAAGCATCCCTTCTGGGAAACGGATACCCTCAAAAACTGTCCTCTTAAAAAGCTTGGTAGGAGGTGCAACATTGAATTTTTCACGTTTTAACAGCTCATCGAGCCCCTTGACTTTATCCAATACCAGCAGTGTATCAAATATAAAGTATGGCTCCAGTCTATCTCCAAAGTCATTCCAGCTTCCACAGATTGAAATATCAGCTTTGTATTCATTAATCAACCTCCACAAGTGTTCAAGCATACCATTTTCACAGTAGTCATCGTCATCCACTATAGTTATATAATCGCAGGATGCTGCGTCAAGGCCTGCATTTCTTCCTTGAGGAGCACCATTGTTTTGTAGAATGTTTACTAGTTTTATCCTACTATCCTGCTTCGCATACTCGCTGCAAAGAGCCTCCGTGCCATCTGTGGAACCGTTGTTCACCAGCAAAAGCTCGAAGTCAGAAAAAGTCTGTGAAAGCACACTTTGTATTGATCTTCTCAGATAATTCATCCTGTTGTAGGTAACAAGTATAACACTTATTTTAGGCAATTTGCTCATCCTCTCCAGCCTCTACTACTTTATAATAATTTGCTTTTCAGAAAGCTGCAGACTCAGCAGCTGTTTTTTTATAATTGGTATTAAACTATCATAAATTGTAGCTATTACTACAACTGTATTTTCTAGTTTTTCTTTATCAAAGTTTTTCAATATTTCCGGAAGACTACAATTAAAGCCCATAATTTCTCTGCCATTTTTATGCTCATCATTATCAAGAATCCCGCAAATATTTATTTCCTCATTTTTAAGAATATGTATTGTGGAAATACCATACAACCCCGCAGGAAATACATATATATCCTTATCCTCTTTGCCTCTTATCTCAGTAAGTAATTTAGATTTCTTATATGCATTATAAAGCCAAAGAGCCTCATAACTACCATATTTATTAATAAAATCACAAAAAACCTTAATGTTGTTGTCTTCAATCTCCGATAAAAAGTCAACATACTGAATATTTCTCTCAAAGATTTGGACAAGTTCTTTTAGTTCTTTATGCTTCAATGTTTCTATCCCTGAAGAAAACAATTTGAAAACATTTATAATACGCGAATGGATAAACTGTTTTCGTACATTATCACACTTTAAACGATTTATAAGGTCTATCAGAACAAATACCGTAAAGAAAAAGCCTGTATAGTGAGAAGCAGTAATATTACTTGTTATAGCACCCTTTACCCTTATCCTGTAATGATAAAAAGGCTTATCATAATAATAGATTGAATTTGCCCTTACCAATATTCTTGTTGAAGTAATTAAATCGCCATAATAATTTGCTATAATAGATTTTGAATATAATTTTTCTTTTGTTTCTTCAGGTAAAAGAAATATCTCTTTCTTAAATATATAACGCCAATGTACCATATGAAAATTTGGCAGCTGTGCAATATATTTAATTGCCGCTTCATAGTTATGGTCATTTATTCTGTCAGCCAAAATGACTGCATCATTTACATTGCTCGTGCCTTTTTCAGGTGCTGATATAAAACTTCCCATTAATACATCTGGTTCTTTTTCTTTTAGTATCTTTATAATATCCGCATAACATCCATTTGCAACATAATCATCACCATCAAGCATGTGCAGATACATTCCCTTTGCTTCAGCTATTCCAACTCGGTGTGCTCTTCCGACAATGCTCTCACCTTGAATAGCAATAAATTTTATCTGACTATATTTTTTTGAATAAGCTTCGCAAATAGCTCTGCTTCCATCCGTTGAAGCATTATCCACTAACACTATTTCATAATCATCGAAATCTTGGTTCACGACACTTTTGAGACATTCCTCAATATATCTTTCAAGATTGTATACTGTGATAATAATACTCAATAATGGCATTTTATTTTGACCTCCCTACAACAAATATCTGCAATCCACTATTTTTTTGTCCGGGTATTTCTTATCAATTCCTACAAAATACTTCCATGCTGTTGCAATAATAATCACATCAGCTATCTGGCATACCTTGTCCAAGCTATCCGAATAATCCAGCTTTAAATCTGCATATCCTTGTTTAAATGAATCATTAGCAACAGGATCATAGGCAATGATGTTGTAATATTCATTATCATTTAACTGTTTTATTATCTTCGCTGATGCACTGTCTCTAACATCATCAGATTCGGGTTTAAAAGAAAGTCCCAATATCCCTATCTTTTCACTTGAATTTGACACTTGTTTTATCTTCTCAACCATAAATTCAGGCATAGTCTGGTTTATATCTATTACACTCTTCAGAATGTTGGGCTCATAGCCTTTTGCAGTTGATATTGCATACATAGCTTGCGTATCCTTTGGAAGACAATAGCCTCCATATCCACAGCCAGGATAGACATAGGATTTCATATTAGCATTACCCCAACGCTTGTCCATATGAAGAATCTTGAATGCCTCTTTTATCTGGATGTTTCCAATAGTATCTGCAATTTTTGACATTTCATTGGAATAGCTTATCATTGTTGCAAGCAAAGTGTTTGAAAGATACTTAATAAATTCTCCAGTATTCAAAGATACTGTAAAAAACGGTGCTGAAAAACTCTTGTATAAGTTGAGTAACATTTCAGCAGATTTATCATCATCAACTCCGCAAACTATGCGGTCTGCATTCATGAAGTCTTCCCAACAGCTTCCTTCCCGCAGGAATTCCGGATTGTTTGCAATACCAAAAGCTTCTCCAGTCTTTAGACCTTTTTTGCTTAAGTATGGTATTATCCTTTCACTTGAGGTGGAGGGTGGAATAGTCGATTTTATAACAATAGTACGAAAATTACCATCATCCAATACAGAAGAAAACATATCTAGAGCAGAATATATATATTTTAAGTCAGCCTCTCCATTTTCCCCGCAAGGTGTTCCAACACATACAAATACAAAATCGCTCTGTCGTACTGCCTCAGCTGGATTTTCTACTATAGTAAAATTATTATTTAGATGTCTTACTAATGCCGTATCGAGCCCTGGCTCTAAAAATGGCATGTTTCCTGAATTAATAACCGCTGTTCTTTGACTGTCTACATCAAAGCCAAATACGCTGTGCCCCTTTTCCGCAAAGCCTAAAGCAGTTGTTAACCCTACAAATCCTAATCCAAATATGGTTATCTTATGTAGCATCATCATCTCTCCCTTTCCTTCTAGTCTGCAATCGCATATAGAACTGTTTCAGTATACATAGAACTATAGTGTCTTAAGTAAAACTTATATTCAGGTACAAGTTCTTTTATATAGTAAGGAATTTCAATTATATCTAGAGGTTTATGGTATATACAGATTGCCAATCTAGGTCTATATTTTTTTATAGTTTTCTCCGCACCCTTCAGTGCTTTAAGTTCTGCACCTTCAATGTCCATTTTAATAAAGGTTACAACTTCTCCATTTAATACTTCATCAACAGATATTACGGGAATTTCTATATCACCCTCTTCGCTTACACGACTATAACCACTATTACTAGAATTAAAACGCAGTATCCCTTTTTTTTCCCAAAGACCATAAGGTACAAGTTCTACATTTCTTAATGATGAGAACTTCTCCAGAAATTCCAAATGCTTAGTTTTTTCAGGTTCAAAAGAGTATATCTTTTTGAATATTCCTTTTGTTTGTTTTATTATTTCATCAACTGTATCACCTATAAATGCACCACCATCAACAAAAGTCTCATCTTGTGAAAGAGTAACTATATCAGGATCAAAATATTGGGGTGCTTTGCTTCTATGAGACACTAAATATCTAGGATTAGCTGAAATACAATAGTTTATTTTGTCATAGAATAGCTGTTTTGAATAATCATCAGAGAACCAGCTATATACTCTACTAAATTTATCAAGATTCTTATCAACCAAACTAAAATAATTATTAAAATTTACATTAAAAAAAACATCAATAGCAACTTCTAACAGATTGTCATGCATGTTATTATCTTCTAATTGCTTTTCAATTTCATTGTAGTAATCAGGTGATGTAATTACTATAGCGCTATCATAATATTTATCTTTTAACTCATCAAAACTTATTACTGATACTCCTTCAATAATTGTCCCCCATTTTCTTGAATCATTATCACAAAATAAAATTGGTATAGGTGTAATTTGCTGTGTCGCTTCTAAATAAGTAACTCCCCATAGTCCAGCTCCAAAAAATATTATAGGTTTAATATTACTTGACGATAAGTAGCCCCTTTTTTGTAAAGCTTGCAATTGTTCATTTGAGTCTTTTTCAATTATATCAATAGAGAATCTTTCTACCATTCATATTCCTCCCTAGTTAGTTCTTTTAAATATTCTAAATATCTTCTAATTCCATCTTCTATATGTATTTGCGGTTCATATCCCAATATGTTTTTAGCCTTTGCAATATCAGGACAGCGTCTGTTTGGATTGTCAGTAAGATACTCCCTGTCAGTATGGATCTTGTATACAATATTTTTATTATATCCAAATAATTCTATCGCAATATTCTTATAAATATCTGCCAGCTCATTTATAGTCAACTCTGCACTGTTAGAGCCGATATTGAACACTTCAAACTTACCATATAAACAACATTTTATATATCCAATCGTAGCATCTGGTATATAATCGAAAGTACGTGTTGGTTTGCCGTTAGAATATATCACTATATCTTCATTATCAATTACAGCTTTTGCAAAATCAGCAACAACTCTTTGATCATTAATTCTCATTCCCGGACCGTAGTTATTAAAAGGACGTACAACTGTAATAGGCATTGCATATTGTCGTGCAAAATTATAACATAAGGTTTCCCCGAAGCGTTTTGATTCATCATAGCATGCTCTAGGACCACAAGTATTTACATTGCCCCAATAACTTTCCGGTGTAGGAATTTGAGAAGGTTCAGGGTCACCATATGCTTCGCTGCTTGAATAGAATAAAAACCCCTTTAATGGCTTGTCTTTATAATACTCAAGAAGTCTACGTAGTCCGGTTACATCAGCATCTATAGTTTCAATAGGATGTTGACGATAATAAACTGGAGAAGCTAGTGATGCCATATGGAATATCAAGTCGGCATCTCTTGCAAATTCAAAATCACAAGTTATGACGTCAAGCTTGCGTAAATCAAATAGAAGATTATCTGCAATATGTTCTATCCACTTTGGTTGACCGAACATATAATTATCAATGCCATATATTTTTTTTACCTCTAACTCATTTCCATAAAGTGCAAAGAAATTTAATAAACTATATCCTAATGAGCCTGCATAACCAGTTATAAAAATAGTAGTTCCCTTCAGTTTCTGCTTATCATTTTTAGTTAAGGAATTCCAAATTACTTCCATATCTTTTCTTGTTATATCTGACATCTTCATATTTTCACCTCTACTAAATTTCCCTGTATGGTAACAGCTTTTTTATTTATTACTTCTCTATATGACTTGATCAGCAACAGCATATAGAACTGTTTCAAGAACTGTGTCACCATAATGTCTTAGGTATAGCTTATACTGTGGTACAATACTCTTCAAGAAAATCGGAATTTTAACTATATCAAGAGTTTTATGATATACGCATATTGCAAGCTTAGGTTTATATTTTGTTATGGTTTCTCTAGCACCCTCTAGTGCTTCAAGCTCAGCTCCCTGTATATCCAATTTAATAAAGGTAGCAGGTTTACCATTTAGAGTTTTATCAATAGAAGTTACTTGAATAGTAGTATCTCCTGAGTCGCTAATCATACTTCCTGCTGTATTTCTACTATCAAATTGCAAGAGTGTATCTTTGCTCCACAAACCGTATGGCAATAGCTTTATTCTATCACTATCACCTGCAACCTTATAGAAATCCACGTGTTTGCTTACTTCTGGTTCAAAAGAATATATTTTATCAAACTTTCCATCTGTTTGCCTTAAAAATTCCTCAACAGTATCTCCTGTAAAAGCACCTCCATCGATGAAAATTTCATCATTGAAAAGTTTGATTATATCCTTTTCAAAATATTGAGTGCTTTGGCTTCTTATAGGAATAAGCCATTTAGGATCTTCTGTTATACAATGTAGTATTCTTTCATAGAAAACTCTTTTAGACAATTCTTCTTCAAACAAATTAAAAGCTTTATTGTATATATCCTTATAAACTTCCATAAGGTATATAATATCGTTGTCAACCCAAGCTAGCCCATCATGTTTAAGCTGTGTTGCAATCTCTGTCTTATAATCTAAAGAAGTAATTATAATTATACTATTCTTATGTTTTTCTAGAAGTACAGGATAGCTAATTACAGGTACTCCTTCAAATAATGTTCCATTTTTTTGAGGGTTATTATCACAAAAAAAATTAGGCTCGATTCCTGCATCTCGCAATCCATTAAGAACATAGTGAGCATGCTGACCTGCACCAAATAAAACAAGTGATTGTCCTATTCTTTTATTCTGCTGAAGTCCTAGCTTTTTAAATATATCCTTATTATTTATTTTGTTTAAAATTATATTGTTTAAATCATCCATGACTTTCACATCCTCATGTAGTTTTTTTGTATTGTTTGCTGTGTCATAAATTTATAAGATGTCCATATTATATCCTTAATTAAAGCTATGCCTTACCTTTCTTTAATTGAATGGCAGCTGGTATTCTTGGAAGCTTATTTGCCTTTCCTGTACTATTGCAAAAATCACAGGCAGTAATGCATTTGGTATTATATATAAATTCTTTCAACTTATTTCTTAACTGCTCGGTTGATTTCGATGGATCAAGAATGTCTATACAATCACCAGTATTATATGCTATTGCACCTAAATTAGCTCCATGGGCCGAACGTGGGCAATGATAGTACATACCATTCCTTAATGTATTGTAATTCTTACATGCTATGCATTGCTGAAATATAATCGTATTTTCTTCCGCTGTCCTTCCTCTGTTATCAAAGGTGCCAAAATCATCCCAGCCATTAATCTTACTATCAAAAACACAGCAGATATTATTTTCATCACATATTCTTTTTATCTGTTCTTTTTTTACAGATATTTCTCCATAATTACTCACATATAAAACAGCATTAGCTTTTGAAATTGCTTCTATAGTCTTATAGTCTGGTAATATAGTTCCATTTGTGATTATTTCAATTTGGTTTAAGTTTTCTATTTTTGATAATTCATCTAAAATATAGTTAAGCTGTGGATGTAAGAAAGACTCTCCCCCCATTATTCGCACCAGTTCCACTATATCCACAACCTCGGCAACTCTTTTAAATGAATCAATCATTATTTCCCCTTTATAATGATTGGGACTTTTATAATACTGCATCCCATTTGCACAATCCTTACATCTCAAATTGCATTTTTCTGTCACAGATAGCTCAACGGCATTAATAATAAAAGTGTCTTTGCGTTCATTGTTATAAAAAATCTGTGAAATAATCGCCATAATCTCAACTGCATCCTCTGAGGATATTTTTTTGAACAGCTTGTATTTTAAAAACATATGTGCCAAAGTGTCTATTGCCATAATGCTTCCATACTCTAGTTCCTGTAGTTGACTAAATATTTTTTGGCTTATATCCTTAGATGCAATACAAACAAAAACAATAGCATCAGGGTATTTATTTTTAATCTCCTTTGCAGAAAAAACAGGCAATCCACTAAATAAAATGCCTTGCTTCTTTTCATTGTTATCTCCAAAGCATTTTATATCAACTTTCATGTAATTTAGAACCGATTGTGCAAGCACTCCTGCTGTTGCTGCACCGAAGAGCACTACAGGCCTTTGACTTGTGTTTATATCTTCAATAAAGCCTTCAATTTCTTTCTCGTACCTTTCCATAATGTTCATATATTTGACACTCCTTCAGTCTATGCGTTACATCTAAAGCTACAAATTTATTTAAGTTTTTCAATTTGTATGCTGATTTTTTTCTTGTATTCTTCATCTACGCTATTGTCTATGGCACGTTGATAACACATCAATGCCCTATTTATAGCCCCAATAGCTACAAATATGTCCCCACACATAACCATGATATCAACATCTTCTGACCAAAACACCTCGGCTATCTCTGCCGCATCAATAGCAAGCTCCTTTTCTCCTATCTGCCAGGCAATATACATTTTATAATATATCCCCTCACGGTCTAATATCCTGCTTTCAGTTAATGATATTAACAAAGGTATTGCTTCCTCTAAATTGCCTTTGTCCAGATACTCAGAAATCCTTAGCTTATACTGATTTAATATATCTAAATCAATTGCTGATTCAAAGCTCGTTATCACCTTGGTTAAAGTATGAATATCTGATGATATATTTTCTTCCTCAGAAATAATAGCTATTGCACTTTCAAAGTCTCCATTTATGAACTCCCTAAATAACCTCTTATTTTTCAATAACCTTGGTAAAATACTTGGATCAGCTTGCAATATTCCATTTACCCATTCCGGCATTACTCGGTGGAATCTCTCCAAATAGTCTATGCCCCAAAGATATTTATTCTCTGTGCTGCTAATAGACGAAAGTAAAAGAGCTGCTAATCCATTAGACATACTTATAGTGCTTTTCTTTAATACTCTGTACATACTCGCGATAAAAAACCTTCCTGAATTTGCAATATCAATTGAAGAAAATCCTTTTAATATCCTATTTACATAGTTTTCCACTTCATTCAAGGCCACATTTCTATTTCTATCAGATAAAGAATAACTGCAAAACATATCATCCGTAACTATAGCTTGTATAAGATTCAATCTGTCCCTCAAAGGTGCATTAATATTATTTGCGGCATTATTCAAGCAATCTCTAATTGATTGAAAATGAACCCCCAAAAGAAAATTTACCCGCTTATTAGTTACTGCATCCCAACCCTTTAGTAGGTTTATTCCCTCTTCATATAGACAATTACATTCTCTTATACGATCAATGTTTACATTAGCATTATAGTATGAATCTTCATAAATCCTATAGTAATGCAATACTCTATCTATAGACACGAAGGATTTGCATTTGCCAAGGTAACGCAGCACCGCAAAAGTATCTGAGCCGCTAAGTAACCAGTTTGGTCTGTCAAAGGCATACACCCCATGTTCAAGAAAAAAATCAGTTTTGTATAATTTACCCCACAATGGTCTCAATGAACCATACAACGCCGCGAAGCTTTCCGCTAGTTCCGAGGTGTCTTTTGTAGCCATAGCAGGAGGAATACGCAGCCTTTTAGCATCAGGATTTTTATCCATAAACAGTTCAGTTCCACAAACAACTATATCTGAATCATGTTTAGTTGCTGCTTCGTACATTACCTTTACAAAGTTCAGATCTAAATAGTCATCCGAATCAAGATATGCAAAATATTCTCCATTTGGGCATACCCATTTACCTTTGTATTCCGGATTTAGTATAGTATTTTTTTCATTTTCATGAAATATAATACGGCTATCCTTGGCAGCAAAATTTCTACAAATTTCCCCAGTACGATCTGTTGATGCATTATTAATAAGAATCAGCTCAATATCCCCTATAGATTGGTTTAAAATGCTTTCTATACTCTTTTCAATGTATTTTTCTGCGTTGTATGCCTGCATAGAAAATGTTACTAAAGGCCTTTTCATATTTACCACCTCTTCCAAGGGGCCACCTCTCTAACCCATAAATCTTCCAAAACTCCCTTATCACGTTGGGTATCCATGCATTGCCAAAAACCTCGATATTTATAGGCAGTGAGTTGTTCATCCTGTGCCATTTTAATCATTGGATCACGTTCAAAAACACAATTATCATCTTCACTTAAATAATTAAATACTTCAGGCTGTAAAACCATAAATCCAGCATTAATCCAGCCCCCATCTTCACGAGCCTTCTCTGCAAAGCGTCTTACAGTATTGTTATTATCAATTTCTAGGACTCCAAATCGTCCCCCTGGCTGAATAGCAGTAATTGTAGCTATCTTGCCAGCAGCTTTATGATATTCCAGTAACCCTTTTATATCAATATCTGAAACTCCATCACCATAAGTCAAAAAGAAGGGTTCTTCTCCTATATATTTCTGTATCTTCTTTACTCTAGCACCAGTCTGTGCATTGAGTCCCGTATCTACTAGGGTCACCCTCCAAGGCTCTGCAACATTTTGGTGTATGGTCATATGATTAGCATCTGTAAAGTCAAAAGTAACATCAGACATATGCAAATAGTAATCGGCAAAAAATTCCTTAATAATATATCCCTTATACCCCAGACATATCACAAAATCGTTAAAACCAAATGAACTGTAAGTCTTCATAATATGCCACAGTATAGGTCTATCTCCTATCTCAATCATTGGTTTTGGCTTTAAGTGACTCTCTTCACTAATACGAGTCCCAAAACCTCCAGCTAATATTACAGTCTTCATTTTAACTCCTCACCTTCTATATCCTATTTAATAAATGCTTTATGATATCACTCACACTACAAAATTCTTCATACAATTATATATATCGACAGAATAACATAATCATATTACAATAATTTCTGCTGTATTTTAAAAAGTTATATCCATCCTGTAGGTTATGATTCTTTTATGAAGTCAAATTATTCAATTCTGCTAAAATATCACTATAATTGTGTTCAATCAAATATTTTTTGAATTCATCCAAACCGCTTTTGTTAAAATTATTAGGATCAAAAATTGCTTCTACATACCATTTCACTGCTTCATCCGTATAATTTAATATAGTATAAACCTTTGCTATCATAAGCTTAGGCATATAGCTTCCCATCCCTCTGATGGAAATAAAGTCTTTTGTCTCACCTGCTAATATTGCTCCTTGAAATGCAGATATTGAGTTTTCATAATCCTTCAACGACAAGTATGTTTCTCCTAATGTATAATATAAATCAGGAAATTTTTTCAAGCTATCATCTTCTAATACCTGTTCTAAAAATTGTATACAAGTTTTATAATCCTTCAAATAGTATAAACACTCAGCTATTCTTTTAAGCATATAATATGTGTAGCCCTTAATCTTCCCCCTATCAAGTTCATGAGCTCTTAGAAAATGGTCTAGGGCTTTATTAAACTTTCCCATAGATGAATAGGAGATGCCTAAATTGTAGTGTGTAAAAGCATTGTTAGGATCTTTTTTCAGATCACTTAAGGATATCTCCAAATTTCTTTTTGCTTTCTCATTTTGTTTCTTCTTATCCTCAAGATATCCATAGTGAATTATTTTGCATATTTCAGAAGGTATGGCTTTCATTTTGCTTTTTTCAATAGTAATCTGCTCATGAACAGCCCCGTTATATCTGTATCCCTTGTTTCGAAATAATTTACAGTATACATCTGAATATATAATTTTTTCAGCAGAAAGTATATTATATAATGGAATCGTAAATACATCAAATTCCTTGTTCTCTTCAATAAAATTTAATAGTTTTTCTTTGTCACATAATAATTTTTCATCTGCATCCAATACTAAAATCAAGTCTCCTTTAGCATACTCTAATGATATATTTCTAGCTTCTGAAAAATCATTATTCCACTTATGATTAAGCAGCTTTATATTTTCACTAAAGCTCTCAATCAAGCTGATAGTATTGTCAATAGATCCTGTGTCTACAATAATAGCCTCATCAGCAAGCTTCATAGCATTTTCTAGACACATATTTATATATTCTTCTTCATTTTTTACTATCATACATAATGTTATAATCATAGATTATTTCTCCTATCCAATAGCAATACTTGAATAATCATAAAGCCACTGAAAAATCAGCGGCTTTATGGTTATTAAATGTTCAATTAATAACTATCTTAATAATTGAAGTACTCCTTGAGGAGCTTGGTTAGCTTGAGCTAGCATAGCTTGAGCAGCTTGTTGAAGGATGTTATTTTTGCTGAAATTCATCATTTCCTTCGCCATGTCTACGTCTCTGATTCTAGATTCAGATGCTTGCAAGTTCTCAGCTGTTGTATCTAGGTTTGTAATTGTGTGCTCTAATCTGTTTTGATTAGCTCCTAGGTATGAACGTGCTACAGAAACCTTAGTTATTGCTGCTTCTATTGTTGTAGTTGATGCTGAACCAGCCGATACATCTAATCCAGATATTGCAAGAGTTGAAGTATCTGCCTTTGTCTGAGTAAGGTCAAGACCTAATTCTTCATTAGCATTTGCACCGATTTGGATTGTAATAGCTGCTGCTGATGCTGATAACAAATCAATACCGTTGAACTTTGTATTAGTAGAAATATTTGTTATTTCTTTTGTTAGTTCATCACCTTCAGCCTTAATTGCTGCTAAGTCATCAGTACTATTTGTACCATTTGCTGCTTGAACTGATAATTCTCTCATTCTTTGAAGTATTGAATGTGTTTCGTTTAGTGCACCTTCAGCTGTTTGAATTAAAGAAATACCATCTTGGGAGTTTCTTGATGCTTGAGTTATACCTCTGATTTGGCCTCTCATCTTTTCAGATATCGATAGACCTGCTGCATCGTCGCCAGCTCTGTTGATTCTTAAACCTGAAGATAACTTCTCCATTGATTTTGCACCGTTATTGGAGTTTACACCTAGTTGACGGTGTGTGTTCATTGCCATAATGTTGTTATTAATTCTCATTATTAATTCCTCCTTGAATTTTTTAAGTCAGAATCCTTTCTGACTATTTATAGCTGAGAGTTCTATCAGCATGGGCCCTATGTGATATCACTCTTTTGCTTCTTATGAAATATATCGGATACTTTACTATATACTTTATAGCTTGTCTAAAAAAAATTATTAAGATTCTTTATTTTTTGCCCAAAGTAATAGTAAGCTTACTGATATCAACCTTTTCAGATACAGTTGAGTTCTTGTTTTCCTGCTCTACTTCCTGTAAAAGCTCTTTTCTAAAAACCTTCATAGTCTTGGGAGCTCTTATCCCAATTTTCACTTTGTCATCACTTATATCCACTATGACAAGCTCTATATCATCACCAATCAGGATTGACTGATCCTTTTTCCTTGATAAAACCAGCACTTGGCTCACTCCCCTCTATAAAGTTTATATTTCACACTATAGTTATCATTATTTAATATTTCTTGAAAGGCTTTATTATTAGTATTATTAATTACTATAGGTGCCTGAAGGTTTGCAGTAATTTCTTTTATATCCTTCGGTATAGTTAATATTGAGAGCATGCTCACGTCTTCAACTTTAGCTATATCTAGCTTTTCTACAGTTTCTGCACTGATATCCGCTTCGTAGTCTTCTACTATCACGAAAGGACTTATAGTAATAAAGCAAATTGTAGCTTCATCTATTGATTGCATGTAATAGAGACTTGGATTACCCTCTACTGGCAGCAATACAAACTTACGAAGCTCTGTAAAACCAGGAATTCCATTATCAAAGCTTATAATACCTTTCTCTTCTATTTCGATATCTCCAAGAAATTTAGTATTTATTATCATTATTGTTTCTCCACCTTTACAATTTACTCATACTTAAATTGTTTTATCCAAATTGTCACCTATGGATTCTATCTTTAAATCTGGCTTTTGTCTTAAATATATTTCTACACCGCCAATTTCAACATCAATTATAGGTTTACTAGTTCTTGCATTTATCTCAATATAACCCTCATCCACTGAAATATCCATATTGCCACCTACAAATTCTATCCTTGGACGACTTTTGGGTATAAAGTCTATATTCCATTCAGCTATTTGTATAAAGTTATTAGCAGCAATTTCTGCAAAGGCATTAACATTATTTTCTATAGCCGCCAAGGTATTACCTTCGGATACAGTTCTATTGATTCCCTGCAAGAAATCCTGCGTTGCCCTCTGAACCATATCCTCACTAAAGGCTGAGTTATTCTTGAGACCAGCTTCGTTGAAACATTGACTTTGGTCTATTTTTATTTGCACAGGCTCTGTATTAATTATTACCTTAGACTGCTTCTGATGTATCTCTAGTTCAATCTTGGGCTGTGATATATTCATCTTAGCAGGTGTTGTCTTTATACCAATCAGACCATCTATTTTTGTAATCCTTAGTGAAGACATATTTATCAACCTACCTTAAAAAATCCATCAGTGTTGGCTGTATTATACTAGCGCCTCCAGATAATGAAGCCTTATATACATTCTCCTGCATTTTCAGATTCATTATTACCTCTGCCATATCTGCATCTTCGTTTTTGGAGAGCAGACTCTTTAAATTTAAAGTATCATCTGCTATTCTGTTTAGTGTCAAATCAAGCCTGTTAGTTTTAACCCCTATTTCCGCTCTACTAGCATTTACGTTGTTAAAGTACTTATCTATTCTACTCAAGGCTTCACTAATCCCTGCCGAGTCATCATTATTTAAATCTGTTATCAATTGATCAAAAACTTTTATCATTTGAGGCGTTTCACCAGTAACTATATCAGCTGTATTATTTATTGCTCCATCAATGGTACCGCCTGACATATTACCAAATATTTTATGAGGTAAAAAATTAATCCCCATTCTTTCTGACAGTCCTACATTGTATTCTATTACTTCAGTTGTTTTTAATGTCTGAGAAGGATCAGTAGGATCAGCTTGCAGGCTATAATCTCCATTTGAATCAAAAAGGGGTTTGTTTGTCTTGTAGCCTGAAAAAATATAGCTGCCTGCATAAGTTGTATTTCCTATGTTTATTATTTGTTCCTTTAACTGTGAAATTTCCGAAGCTATTGACTTTCTTTCTTCGATAGAATTTGTTTCACTAGATGCCTGCACCGTTAATTCTCTAGTTCTTTGAAAAACATTTCCCATATTTTCCAACGCTACCTCAGTTGTCTCCAACCAAGACATCGCATCCTCAGTATTTCTCTTATATTGCTCCATGCTTGCTACTTCGGTGTTCAGTCTCAAGCTTCGTGATACTCCTATAGGGTCGTCAGAAGGAGTAAGAAATTTCTTGCCTGTAGCCAGATTTTGCTCTAGCTTTTCCATTCTGTTTAAGTTTCTACTCATGCTTCTCATCATGGAGTTTAACATCATCCCATTTGTTATTCTCATCTTAACACCTCACTATCGGCCTACAAGCCCTAATCTATTTATCATTGTATCCATAATATTATCCAGTGTAGTAATCATTCTAGCAGATGCGTTGTATGCCTGCTGGAATTTAACCATATTTCCCATTTCCTCATCTAAAGAGACTCCTGACTCCGACATCCTTCTGTTGCTTGTCTGAGCTACTATTGCTTCATTATTTGTCATCAGTCTTTTCGCTTGATTAGAGTCCACAGATAATACTGATAGTATGGATTTTAAAAAGTCATCTGAAGTACCTGTTATTTTATCCGTACCTGCTACATTATAGAAGATATCCTTCTTATTTCTAAAATCGGCAAGCTTCTTTGCATTCTCGTTGTCGCTTTCTCCCAAGCTTACTCCACCAGACGCCGCTACCAAGGATGGGTTGTCATATATAGCTGTATTTACCTTAAGATTTATACAGCTTATATTCTTCCAATCATCTGTAGTATCCAATGGGGTTACTGTGTCCGTCGGTTCATCGAAGAAGTTCACTCCCGGGATACCATTTAAATCCGTTCCTTGTTTGTGCTGTAGATTGAATTCTCTTGCAAAATCTCTTGCAAATCTATTAAGCTCGTTTAAGTAGAAGGGTAGTCCTCTATAGGAATGGTCTTCTCCGTTTCCATCTCTCATATCCAAAAGACCTCTTAGCTCACCACTTTCTATCTTTACTTCTCCAAGGGAGCTTCCGTCTGTACCCGCCCATTTAACCACAGCTATTTTGCCCACACCATATTCACTTAATCCGGGCTCTATCTCATTGTCAACCTTTAACTTGTTTTGTTCATAATGATTTACCAGCGTTATACCGCCGATTCTTATATTAAAATACTTTACGTTATTTTCACCAGCAACCTCGCTTACATTAATATCAACTATCTTTGAAAGCTTGTCTACCAACGTCGCTCTTTGATCTCTAAGTCCATTTGCCTTATGTCCGTCCAGCTCCAGATTGAATACTTGCTCGTTTAAACTTGTTATTTCCTCTGCAATAGCATTTATCTCTTCAACCTTAGCTTTTACAGCAAAGTTTGTTTCTTTTATGGAGCTTGTTATTTCATTTCCAAACTTATTTATTGTGGTAGTTAATGAAACTGCTTTTTCTATGAAACTTACCCTGTTTGTATTATCTCCAGGTAATTTAACAAGCTCTTCTATACTGGCGAACATGTCATCCATTACCTTTCTGATACCAGTTTCACTTGGCTCGTTAAATATTGCTTCTACTTCCTCCAAGCTTTCACTTTTAGTCTTCCATTCACTGTATGACTTCACTTGCCCCCAATACTTGTTGTCCATGTATTGGCTTCTTATCTGAACTATGTCATAGGTATCAACCCCAGTACCCACTAGACCTCTTGGATCTCCGCCTATAGGAAGACTAGCTCTTTGAAGCACCTTTTGCCTTGAATAGCCCTCTGTATTTGCATTAGATATATTATTGCTAACAATATCTAAGGCTCTTTGACTGGCAAATAAGCCTGAAGTTGCTATATTAAATGTTCCAAAGGTAGTTCTCATTAGCCATCACCCTTACTTTCCCAATCTGTTTACTATTAAATCTAACATTTCATCCAGTGCATTTACTATTCTAGCTGCTGCATTATATGAATGTTCAAATCGAATCAAGTTACTCATTTCTTCATCTAAGGATACTGCCATAAGTGATTGCCTCTTAAACTCCAACTGCTCTATAAGCAAGTCCTGTGCCTCAGCAGCATTAGCAGCTTTATTGCCTTCTAGTCCTATGTCAGTTATTAGATTTCTATAAAATTCATCAAAGTTATATTTACCATCAACTCCAACGTAGGTTTCATCTGAAAAAACGTCCTGCTGTCTCCACTCCGATATTTTCAAGGCATTACGATTATCCTCAAAGTTTCCCGGAGGTGGCGATATGGCAGCTGCGATATTGTTAACTTCAACTAATATTGGATTATATCCAATATTTCCTATATCAATGCCTAAATCAGTATTATCTTTACTATTAACAAACATTGATGTTTGTAACAAAGGGTCAAGATTACCGTAGCCAGCCTTATGAATTGTATTTACCTCTGTAGCTACACCCTTTACAAACTCGTTCAATTTATTTTTATAGCCGCTCACTAGCTCATCTCTTGATTCTATAAGCGCCTTTATGCTTCCTCCTCTTATGTGTATATCCTCCATGGTCTTTGCCCATTTTATGGAGTAAAAACCATCAGCTCCTATATCAGGTACAGCCACTAATGGAATCTGGTTTGTATCTGATACTAATAACATTCCCTCTAATGCAATATTCATTTTATCTCCATCTACAACCTGAATATTAGCCATTTTGGACAGCTGATCAATATAATTATCTCTTTCACTCCTTAGATCATTTGCTGTAACACCGCCCCCTTCAATCTTCTTGATTTCATAGTTTAGGTTTGCGATGTTTTTGGTGATGCCATTAAGCGTATCAATATTCTCGCCTATCTCACTGTTACGATGCTTTCTATAGTTTATAAGCAGATTGTCCAGATTCTTCACTGTCTCTACGAAAGCAATTGCATTTTCCTTTACTAATGATCTAGCTGTCAACCCTCCACCGGGCTTAGAAAGCTCTGACCAGGAGTTCCAGAAATTATCCATAACCGTCTGCAAGCCTTCTTCAGAATTATCATTGAAAATTGTCTCAAGCTCCTCGACCGAGCCTTTTCTAGCTTCCCAATATCCTAAATCCTTATTTTCACGTCTTATTTTTTGATCTAAGAAAAAATCCTTGTACTGCCTGATTTCCTGAACGTCAACTCCCGTACCGACACTCATAACCCTGCCGTTTCCTGATACTCCCACATATGTAGGCGAAGTTGATGTATTTATAACAGTTTGTCTTGAATAACCAGGAGTATTTACATTACTAATATTGTGTCCTGTAATATCTATTGCTCTTTGCTGAGCCATTATAGCAGACCAACCAATGCTTAAGCCGGCAAAAGAAGACCTCATAAAATCACCTCAATTCTCTTATACCTTAGTATCAAATAGCCTTTTCTTGTTTTCCAAGCCTTTGTCTGAGCCCTTCAAACCACTATATACGGAGTTTGTAGGGCCAGTGCTTGTAACCATGTTTACCGAGTATTCTATATAATCCAGAGACTGCTGTATAAGCTGTCCGTTTATGTTATTAATATTTTGCAGCTCTGATATTGTATTCTCTAAGTTCTTTTGTAGCTCCATTAGCTTTTCTGCGCTTCGCTGAGATATATGCTTATTAAGTTCGCTAACATTAACTTTGCCATCTACTCCAAGCATTCCGCAAAGCTTTTGAAGTTCTTGCTCTCTAAGTTTTTCTAATTGTCCAAGGTCAAAAATCATGTTTTGTTCGACCTTTACTATGTTATCTAGCTCCGAGACCTTGCCTTCAACTACAATTACCTTCTTCTTATTGGATAGCTCAAGCAAGTCTTTATAGTATGCATATTCCTTGTTTAGAATTTCAATTATTTTCTCAGCTTGTCTATCAATCATAATTTCTCCCTCTCACTGGTAAAACATGCCACAGCTAATTTTGGCATATATAGTGCAAAACATATAGCTGTGGCACGTTTTATATTTTCTTGTTGAAGCTTCCTCTAAGAATTTTCTCTGCTAGTGCTTTATTGTCTACCTCATAAGTTCCATTCTCCAGCTTTTCATTTATAGGATTTATTACATCTTCTCTGATATCTGGAAGGTTATTCACAAGCTTTACTGATTTCAATACTGTTTGAAAATCCATTGCTTCTTTTGAAATCTGTACTTTATCTGATTTGTTTGAAGTTGACGAAGTCTCACTTACAGCCTTCTTCGATTCTATTTTATTTGCTTTGTAAATTTGATTTACTCCGCCAATTTTATTAAAACCAACTCCCATGGTAACACCTCTCTTTGATTTACTTTTCAATAATTTTATCGGTAAATATATTCTAATAGTTTAGCTTTTTAGTAAAATAAAATAAGGCTGACAATAACACCACCTCTTACAATTGTAAGATGATGTTATTGTCACCCCGCCCTATACTACTCTTTTTAAGTTATCGGACATCATGCAACCATTAAGACTAGATTTCCTTTTTACGTCTTGTTGCTGTATACATTTGTTCCTTATCATGTTTTTGCTTAAATTCATCCTGTGGTGCTACCTTAGGCTTATCTAAACCAAACTCTTTTCTTATAGCAGATTTGAGATTATCCTTACAACTATGACAGAAACGTCCAGTAGTAATAGGTTTGCCACAGGTCTCACATTCCAGCAGCATATTAACGTTTTCAGAGCTAATCTGAAGACGTTCTTCCCTTAAAAAGCGCATGATTTTCTCAGAATCAACTCCAGTGGCTTCTGATACCTGCATCACGTTAGAACCGGGATTATCATATAAATAGTCTCTAACTATTTTGTATTCATCCTCTTGTTCTTCAATACAAAAACTGCAAATTGGTCTTCCTGAGTACCCAAAAAGCCTGCCACAGTTTGAACAATTTCGAAGATCAGACATAATAATGCCTCCTTTGTACAAATATATAATTTGAAAATTCAACAGGTCTTTATGTATTACTTCCCGTTGCGGCAGTTATAACATAAATACTTTGTACTCCATACTGCTTCAAGATTCTGCTGCATTCATCTACGGTACTGCCTGTAGTATATACATCATCAACAAGTACTATATCGTCATACTTTATTTTATTATATAACATATTTATACAAAATGCATTAAGTACATTCAAATTTCTATGAAGCTTATCCAGCTTAAACTGCTCTGTTGTTTCCTTGGTTCGTTCCAGGCAGTCCCATAAAGTGACGCCAGAAAGCTCAGCTATTCTTTCTGCTATAAGACGTGATTGGTTAAAGCCTCTAGTTTCAAGCTTTTTTCTATGTATAGGCACTGGTACCACGGCTTGGACTCTTATGCCTTCATCCTTCAGCTTTTGCTGCATCAATCTAGCCAATACATATGAGATATTTCTACAATCCTCGTATTTCAGTTTATGTATAATTGTTTTGCCCATGTCTTTATAGTGGAAACACGAAAAAGCCATTTCAAAGTGCTTATTATCCTTCTGGCAATCAGGACAACGGCTGTCGATATAATCATCTTCAAGCCCCTTGCCACACTTCAGACATACCCTGCCTTCAAGATATTCAAGGGTAGCCATACAGTTTCTGCATATAGCTTCTCTTGAATCCCTTCCACAAACGCAACACTTAGTAGACTTCGGATACAAAAGCTCCAGCAAGGCTTTCTTAATATTTTTCATTACCTTACTCCCCCGTCTAAAGCATTTCCCCCATTTTTACAAGTCTTTCTTTTAGACCAGAATATCTCTTTGTTATATGATTGTTGGCAATCATTTGATGCATATACCTTTCACTTCCTACAAAAACCACAGTCTGTTTTGCTCTTGTGAGAGCAGTATATAAAAGGTTACGCGTTAAAAGCATCTTGGGACCAAAGGTAATCGGCATTACAAGAATAGGGAATTCTGAGCCTTGACTTTTATGCACAGTAAGCGCATAGGCAAGCTCAAGCTCATCTAGCAGCGTAAAATCATACCTTATAAGCTTCTCATTATCATAAACAACTTCAATAATCTGTTCCTCAATATCAATATTAATTATTATTCCTATATCCCCATTGAAGACTCCTTCCCCTTCATTTTCAAAGTCCACGATACTCTGCCACTTCATCTTATAATTGTTCTTTATTTGCATAACCTTATCGCCGACTCTAAATACAAAATCCTTGAAGGACTTTTCCTTCTTATCTGGTGCTTCGGGGTTTAGTATCTTTTGCAGCTCATTATTCAAATTAATTATACCGCAGGTACCTTTTTTCATTGGTGAAAGTACCTGAATACCCTCCATAAAGGTAGTATTATAATATTTAGGAAGTCTCTCTTTGCATAGCTGCACAACAGTTCTTACTATAGCCTGCTGATCCTCCTGATGCATGAAGAAAAAATCCTTCTGCTTTTGATCAAGTATAGGAGCCTCACCATTGTTGATTCTATGGGCATTCATAACTATAAGGCTCTCCTGCGCTTGCCTGAATATCTCATTCAACCTCACTACAGGAACTGCAGTACTTTCTATAATATCCCTAAGCACATTTCCTGCCCCAACAGAAGGAAGCTGATCAACGTCCCCTACCAGTATAAGCCTTGTGCCTTCAGCTACAGCCTTCAATAGGTTATTCATCAATATTATATCTATCATGGATACTTCATCCACGATTATAACATCACATTCCAATGGGGAATCTTCATTCTTTTGGAAGAACATCTCCTCATCACTATTTCCAAAGCCAAATTCCAGCAACCTGTGGAGAGTCTTAGCCTCTCTGCTGGTTGCCTCTTGCATACGCTTCGCAGCTCTTCCAGTTGGTGCTGCAAGAAGTACAGACATACCCTTTCTCTCAAAAATATCAATTATTGTCTTTATGATAGTTGTCTTACCCGTACCAGGTCCTCCCGTAACAACCAGCACTCCATTGTTCATAGCCTCACTTACAGCTTTCTGCTGTTTCTCTGCTAAGTTTATATCCTGACTTTCCTCAATCTTCCGAAGCTCAGCTTCTATATCAACATCCAGCTGCTTTACATTATACAAACGCAGCTGTAGAAGTCTACGTGCTACTCCCGCTTCTGCCTTATGAAAGGGTATTGAGTATACAGCTCTTATATCCTTCAAATTTTCTACTACAAGTTGTTTGTCAATAAACAACCTTATTATATTCTGTTGCACGATTTCCTCATTTACTCCCAAAAGCTCCGCAGTAGTTCTGCAAAGCTCCTCTTGAGGTACATAGGTATGACCACTGCCATGAAACCAGTTCAGGCAATACTTAGTGGCAGAGCTTATTCTATATTCTGAATCAACAGGCGTACCCATTGATAAGGCTATCCTATCTGACATTTTAAAACCTATTCCCGATATGTCATCTGCAAGTCTATAGGGATTCTCCTTTATATCAGCTATAGTATTAATCCCATAGGTCTTGTAAATTCTCACTGCATAGGTCGGACTTATATCATATTGCTCAAGGAACATCATAATATCCTTCAATTCTTTTTGCTCCTGAAAAGCCTCAAAAATCTTATCAGCCTTCTTAGCACCTATACCCTCCACTTCGGTCAATCGAGCAGGATTATACTGTATGATATCGAAGGTATCCAAACCAAATTTCTCTACCATTTTCTTTGCAGTATGAGGGCCTATACCTGATATCAAGCCTGAAGCAAGATACTTCTCAATTCCATAAAGCGTAGAAGGTGTCACGGTGTTGTAAGTCTCCATTTTAAACTGCTTGCCATAATCAGGATGCTGTACCCAAGTACCATATGCCTTTATAGTTTCACCTAAATTTGCATAAGCAAAATACCCTACCATTGTAACAAGCTGCTTTTCACTCTCAAGCTCTATTACCGAGTAGCCATTTTGCTCATTTCTAAACACTATTTCATATATGGTTCCTTGAATTTCATCCATATTACTGCACCTCTGCTTTTTTGTCACTGTATTTATTATAAGTTAAATAGTTGTTATTTAAAACAAGAAATTTTGTAGTAACTGTTTCTATATGTTTTGCATTAAATATATGCATACCTTAGCTCATAAAAAAACAGCCTTACGGCTGTTTTAATTAAATCCCTGCTAACTTCTTTAGTGCTTCAACTCTGTCTGTCTTTTCCCATGTTACATCAATATCAGTTCTGCCCATGTGACCATATGCGGCAACCTGTCTATATATAGGTCTCCTTAGATCCAAATCCCTGATTATAGCGGCAGGTCTTAAGTCAAATACCTTTGTAACAATTTCTGAAATCTTCTCATCAGGAAGCTTGCCTGTTCCAAAGGTTTCAACCAATACAGATACTGGCTTTGCAACACCTATAGCATATGCAACCTGTACCTCGCACTTTGAAGCCAAGCCTGCTGCAACTATATTTTTAGCAACATATCTTGTTGCATAGGATGCAGAACGGTCAACCTTTGTTGGATCCTTTCCTGAGAAAGCTCCACCACCATGTCTCGAATACCCACCGTATGTATCAACTATTATCTTTCTACCTGTCAGTCCAGAGTCGCCATGTGGCCCTCCTATTACGAATCTGCCTGTAGGATTTATAAAATATTTAGTATTCTTATCAAGCATGTCTTCTGAAATGATTGGTTTTATAACGTATTCCATTATATCTCTCTCTATAGTATCATGGTCAACCTCAGGACTGTGCTGTGTCGATACAACCACTGTATCTATTCTAACAGGTCTGCCATCCTCATACTCTACTGTAACCTGTGTCTTGCCATCTGGTCTCAAATAATCAAGTACACCATCTTTTCTTACTTGTGATAGTCTTATTGCCAGCTTATGTGCTAAAGAAATTGGCATTGGCATAAGCTCTGGAGTCTCATCACAGGCATATCCAAACATCATACCTTGATCTCCTGCACCTGTTGCGTTTATCTCAGCATCTGTCATTTCACCTCTTTTAGCTTCAAATGCATTATCGACACCTAATGCGATATCAACTGATTGTTCATGTATCGCTGTAATAACCCCACAAGTATCACTGTCAAATCCATACTTCGCTCTTGTATACCCAATCTCCTCGATTGTTTTTCTTACTATTTTGGGTATATCAACATAGCATGATGTAGATATTTCTCCCATTACTAGTACCATACCTGTTGTTATTGAAGTTTCACAGGCAACTCTTCCCATTGGATCTTGTGCTAAAATTGCATCTAACACTGCATCTGAGATTTGATCACAGATTTTATCTGGATGTCCTTCTGTTACTGACTCTGAAGTGAATAGCTTTCTAATCATCATCTTGCCTCCTCATTTGTGCTTTTGAACGACATTGGGGTCGTTTTCCCTACTATAAATAAAAAAACTCCTTCAATGAAGGAGTTAAATGACGCTATAACTCTCCCTCATCTCTCAAAGCTGAAAAACAGCTTCGCAGGAATTGGCACCGTACTTACGTCGGTTGCCGGGCTTCATAGGGCCGATCCCTCCACCTCTCTTGATAAGGACATATTTTTTTATTCAAGATTTATATTATCATATATAAAAATTATTGTCAAGAATTGGTTTTCATTTCTTTTTACTTTTTCTGTAGATTTATGATATATTTGCATGTTTAGTTTTCTTATTATTGTCAAATTATATATAATAAAGTAAAATTAAAAATCTATATTCTAGTAAGTTTTGAGCATATAAAGAAAAAAGCATTTATGATACTTTATATCATAAATGCAATACTATCTTAGATGGTGGAGGAGGATGGATTCGAACCATCGAAGTCTGAGACAACAGATTTACAGTCTGCCCCCTTTGGCCGCTCGGGAACTCCTCCGAAAATGGAGCTGGTGATGGGACTCGAACCCGCGACCTGCTGATTACAAGTCAGCTGCTCTACCAATTGAGCTACACCAGCATATAAAATTATATTTTTTATGGTGGGAACAACAGGGATCGAACCTGTGACCCCCTGCTTGTAAGGCAGGTGCTCTCCCAGCTGAGCTATGCTCCCATAAATGGTGACCCATAGGGGATTCGAACCCCTGTAGCCGCCGTGAAAGG
>JBAVGO010000135.1:0-29316 GCA_049684915.1 Lutisporaceae bacterium
AAGTATATGTATGGATCAATGTATGATAGACATAACAGGTATAGAGAATATAGAGGTAGGAGAAGAGGTTGTACTCTTTGGAGAGCAGCTTGGAGGTTTCATATCTATAGATGAAATTGCTGAGAAATTGGGAACAATTAACTATGAAGTTGTATGTATGATAAGCAGAAGAGTTCCAAGGGTATATGTAAAGGGTGGAGAAGTTGTAGAGGTATTGAATTACTTATATTAAATGAATATTTAAAATTATGATTACCATTTATTTCTCATATACACTTTGAAACATTTGGTATATAATGCAGTATATATGGATACCTTAAAAATAGCATATGTTTTTGTAAGCCGTTTCATATAATGTGAATAAGCTGCATAATAATATAACATATAATGTACTAACCTCATACATAAATAATTTAATATCATAAAACAGGAGGTGCTAGTGTGGCTGATTCAAAAAGAATAGTAGTTAATGTGCCAGATAGTCTGCTAAAAGAAATTGACGATGTAGTATGTATTGAATGTCGCAATAGAAGTGAATTTATCAGGAATGCTGCAAAGTTTTATCTGAAGGAGATTAAAAAGATAAATACGGTTGAAAGAATGATGAAGGGCTATATGGAAATGGCAGACATTAACGCGACACTAGCTGAAGTGGGACTTACTGCAGATAATGAGACTATGGCTATATACGAAACAAGACTTGCGGAGCGTGAATAGTGTGATAGTAAAAAGAGGGGATATATTATATGCAGACCTTAGCCCTGTTATCGGTTCGGAACAAGGCGGAGTAAGGCCTGTTTTAGTTATACAAAATGATATCGGTAACAAATACAGTCCGACTGTAATAGTTGCTGCAATAACCTCACAAATATACAAAGCAAAGCTTCCTACTCATGTGGAGCTTGTTGCAGAGGAATATGGCATTACTAAAGACTCAGTAATTTTATTGGAGCAGATAAGAACTATAGATAAGAAACGACTTAAGGAAAAAATAGGGCATCTATCAGATGAATTGATGAAAAAGGTAGATGAAGGCATACAAATAAGCTTCGGACTATTAGAATATTCAGTATAATAGCAGAGTCATATATTACAGTTATGGCTCTTTTATTTTTGGCATGGGACAAACAAATATTACAATCTTGTTAAATACACAGGATTTTTAAAGTTATTGACGAATTATATATTATACGTAAAAATACTAGGTTTTTGACAAGTGTAAAAACGCTTGCTCTATATGTTTTATACATAACATTTTATATTGTACAAAATGTGCAAAACGTTTTTCTTTATTCATATGTTGAAACCAATAAGAAAGAGGAGAGTTAAAATGAAAGTGATATTAAACAAAAAGGTTGTCTCAGCAGTAATGATAACAACAGTTCTTTTAACTACACTATTTATAAATGGTTCAGCGGACGGTACTATTCCTGGATCTGAAGCAGACCCTGTAGTGACTCAATCCTATGTTGAGTTAAAATCAGAACAAACCAAGTATTATATTGACAGCTTAATTGCCCAAAATAAACAAGAGGTAGCAAGTCTGAAAACTCAGCTAGAACAGAAAAGTACAGAGCTTTTGGAGCTTAAACAAAAGGTTGATCAACTATCAGGAAGCGGCAGCGGGGCAGCTATGGAGTCAGTACTGATTGTTAAGGGCAAAACCTTGCTGACAGGAGCAGGAACCGAGGTTATTCTAAGGGTAGGTGCTGCAACTGCATTGAAGGGTGTAGGCGGCGGTATGGCGGATGTAACAAAAGGTAAGGATCTTATAGCGGGAGAAATAGTGAGCTTTAATCACCTACTTATATCGGCCAAGGAAGACGGAAGAGGAATAAAGATTACTCAAGATGCATACGTGATGATAAGAGGAGCATATACAATAAAGTAAAAATATAAATAATATGTACTCAGTACATATTATTTTTTTTGTAAGGTATCAATAATATGAAGAGTTTAAGTCTTTACATTATTTAGATATAATAATATAATAATATGAATTGAGAAAAACGTTTTGCACATTTTAAATTCAATATAAAATGCTTTGTGCAAAACCTATAAATAGGAAGTGATTTAGTGGAAAATAGTATGATTTTAGACTTTCTTGTACATATATTTTTACGTTTAAAGGGCTATTATAATCAAAGCTTTATAAAGGTATTGGTTGAAAAACTGCAAAGGAGCTTTAACAGCAGCAAGGAAGAAAGTGCAATAATCAGCACGCTTTCAGCTAAGAGCAGGCTATCTAAGCTTTGGAAGGATAGTTTATTTTATAGGATTATGGTTTATCCTTTTTTATTAATAAGAAGTCTAGTTAATAAGAAATATGATTCCATAGAAAGAATAGTTATGCAAAGCAGTATTTTATCCAAGACAAAGCTTTTACTGTCTAATTTATTTAATTACAGCATAAGGAGCTATGGAATACTGCTATTTGCTTTGTTCACTACTGAAGCAATCCTGTGGGTGCTGCTTCAAGTAAATGACATCAAATATCTTGTGTTAAGAGCCTTTTTTATTCTACTTTCAGTGATAATGCTGTTTATTGATATACCTATAGCGGCACTATTTAAAGGAAGCTATGTTTATGGACTTATAGAGGGTGCTTTTGTAGACAAGCTTAAGCAGTATAACTCTAAAAATAGACAATCTGCTCCTGTTAAGAGCTTGCTTCTTCTTGCAATAATAGGTGCAGGGTTGGGGTTATCGGCATATTTCTTACCACTAAAGTCAATAGCTTTAGCTGTGGTAGGTATATTTGTTGTATTGCTTGTGCTGTGGAGATTTGAAATAGGAGTGTATATGGCAGCTGGCTTTGCGGCTGTGATACAAACAACGCCATTACTTTTATTAATTGGTCTTACTTTAGCTTCTTTCGCATTAAGGTGGATACTGGGCAAAGCAGAAAAATATAGGGCAACACCTATTGATGCACTTGTTATAATGTTTTTTACTATACTTATATATAGTACCGCCACCTCATATTTCATTAAAGACAGTGTTAGTGTTTTAGCAATACATAGTTTGTTTATAGCCTTATATTTTGTTATTACACGAACGGTAAACACAAAGCACAAGTTGTATTTACTGGTGCTTCTTCTGATAATAAGTGCAGCTTTAGTCTCGCTTTATGGTGTGTATCAATACTTTACAGGAGCTGTAAGCTCAGCGGCTTGGATTGACAAGGACATGTTTGAGGATATTCAGACGAGAGTGGGGTCGACCTTCAATAACCCTAACATTTTGGGAGAATATCTTATTATGATAATACCCCTTGCCTTAGCAATGCTATGGTATAAGAAAAAACCTTTTTATAAGCTTATATTTATGGGAATGCTGGCAATTATGGGGATATGTATGATTCTTACTTTCTCAAGAGGAGCATGGCTTGGATTATTGCTGGCTGTAGTAGGATTTTTCGTAGTAAAAGATAAGAGGCTGCTGGCATTATTATTGATAGGTCTTCTTATGCTGCCTTTTGTACTTCCAGAAAGCATAATAAATCGTTTTACTAGTATAGGGAATTTGCAGGATACATCTTCTTCTTATAGAATGTCTATTCTAATGGGTTCCCTTAGAATGGCACAGGACTATTGGGTCTCGGGTATAGGACTTGGCTCCCAAGCCTTCGAGGCAATTTATCCTAAGTATTCACTGGCCGCGGCATATGCCCATCACTCACACAACATATATTTACAGGTACTACTTGAAATGGGTGTTGCAGGAGCCTTGATATTTAGCTTGATAATATTTGTATTTATAAGGGCTATGCTGGCGCATCAAGGAAAGGCAAAGGATAGATTCTTAGCTGCGATAATGATTGCTGCTTGCACAGGCATGGCAGGTTACTTGCTGCAAGGGGTAGTAGAAAACGTATGGTACAACTACAGAGTTTTACTTACCTTTTGGGTAGTACTAGCTGTAGGTATGTGCGCCCTAAGAATTGATAAAGGGGAGATAGGCGCAGATGATTAAAGCTATACATGTTATAACTGATATGAAAATCGGCGGAGCTGGGAAATGGCTGTTAAACCTACTACGAAATTATGATAGAAGCAAGCTGGATATGATAATAGCAGTACCAGAAGGCAGTATGATTAAGGCTGAAATAGACGAGCTGGGGATAAGAACTATTGAAATAAAAGGTATAGGAGATAAATCTCTAGATATGAACAGTATAAATGCCTTTTATAAATTATTCAGAGTGGAAAAACCACAGATAGTGCATACTCATGCTTCACTGTCAGCAAGAGTAGCAGCAAAGCTTGTTGGTATTAAGGCTATAATACATACAAAGCACTGTATGGACAGCACAAAAACAGGTATTAAGAAATTGATTTCTGCTAGCATAAACAAACAGCTTAGCAGTAAGATAATAGCGGTATCAAAGGCTGTAAGACAAAACCTACTGGAGGCAGGTATACCGGACACCATGATAAGAGTTATTTACGGTGGTGTAGATAAGCTTGAAAAACTTTCTCTTGAAGAGATTAATGAGATAAAGAGAGCCTATGGTATAGGAGAAAAGGACTTAGTGTATGGGGTGGTTGCAAGACTTGCTGAAGTAAAGGGTCATAAATATTTAATAGAAGCGGCTGAACTTGTACTAAAGCACAACAGCAATATAAAGTTTGTTATAGCAGGGACAGGACCTTTGGAAGTGCAGCTTAAGCAAAGAGTAGTGGAAAAGGGACTTGAGCAAAGCTTTGTTTTTACAGGCTTCATAAGAGATATTGGACGTATTTACAATATACTGGATGTAAATATGATATGCTCGGTATCAGAGGCGTTATGCTTATCGTTAATAGAGGGTATGTCTATAGGAAAGCCAATGATAGGTTCAGATGTTGGCGGAGTGCCAGAGGTAATAAAACATATGGAAACAGGCTTGCTGGTTCAACCTAGAAATCCTGAGGAGCTGGCAAAGGCAATACTTAAGCTGGCAGAAGATGATGAGCTAAGAAATACAATGGGTGAAAACGCAGTTAAGCTTATTCAAGAGAAATTTTCCGCTTCGGTAATGGCAAAGGATATTTTAGAGCTGTACTATGAAGTGGTGAGATAGGAGGAAAACTTATGAATAATAGTAAAGGAAAACTTTTTGGCATATTTAATATTTTAGATATTGTGATATTGATAATTATCGTTTCTATTATAGGGGTAGGGATATATGTCTATGGGCAGTATAAGGACAATCAAGATACCAATTTGCAAACTGTCGAGTATGAGGTAGAAATCAAAGGAGTAGACGAAAAATTTGTATCAGCTATAAATAATGGGGACTTTATACGTGAAAGTGTTAAGGGCAACAATTTAGGTCGCGTAGCTGGAACGAGCTATACAAATGCCACAAATATAAATGCGGACTTCATTAACGGTAAATATGTAATTGCAGAGATGCCAGGAAAGCTTGATATGGTTTTGAAGCTTACTGCTGATGCTAGTGTCACAAGTAGAAGCGTAACAGTTGGAGGCTTAGAGATAAGAATAGGACAAAAAATCTATGTAAAGGGTAAAGGCTATGCAGGTGAAGGCTTTATTCTTAACGTGAATATAAAGGAATAGGGGGATATCCTATGTTTATAGATCAAAAAGGAAGATTGTTTGGAAAAATAAATGTAATAGATTTGCTTGCTGTTTTAGTAGCTGCTCTTATAATAGCAGGTGTGCTATATAAATTTGTATTAAGTGAAAATAGAGGTGTTGGAAATGACACTCTTATACAATATACAGTTAGCATAACTGATATAAGAAATTTCACTGTAGATGCTGTTAATGTTGAGGATGATATGTATGATTCAAAGACAGATACCTACATGGGAAAAGTAATTAGTAAGGAAGTAAAGCCTTTCAAGGATTATATAACGAAAACAGATGGAACAGTTGCCTTAGCAGAAAAACCGGGGAAATTTGAATTATTGCTTACTATACAGGTACCCGGAGTAGTAAACAATTATAGCTATTTGGCAAGCGGAAATAGGGATATAAACAATCAATCTACAGTATTTTTAGAAAATCGCGTTGTGGAAATACAAGGTAAGGTAGTAGATGTACGCAAAAAGTAGGGGATGACCTAGATGTCATCCCGAAAATGATTTTCGTTATTTTTCTAGTAAACTGACTGCAATCTCGGCATTTTGAAGAGCCTTATCTACAAACATTTGCTTTGAAGCTGCAAGCTGTTCTTTTACTTGCTGTCTGTTATTCCATACGCTTTCAATAGTTTCTAGCAGTCTATTATAATCTAAGCTCTCAACATTACCCGCAGAAGGCTGATTGATATACTTAAGAAAATCTTCAACCTTTGGCTCATAGGGTAAGCCCACAACGGGTACTTGCAGAGATGCTCCATATATAAGTGCATGAAGTCTCATTCCTATTATCATATCCATACTTTTGATAATGCCTAGGGTTTGAGGTACATTGTATTTATGATTTATAATATATGGTTTATGCTTCATCATTGAAGCAATTTCATTATTAATCTCCATATCATGCGGATAATGCATAGGTATAAGTACAGAGCTTATGCCATATTTTTCATATAGATAATCTGCTGAAGCTGCAATTTTTTGAGAATATGTCTCATGTCCTCGCCACTTCCTTGCAGATATACCAACCAAAGGAGTATTCTTTTTTATTCCTTCGGCATCAAGTATAGCTGACGCTTCGCTGTCTGTACAGGGCTTTAAGGTAAAGGCAGGGTCTGCTGTTACCAGCACCTGGGGTTTAGTCACTGACAGTCTTCTTACTTCTTGAAGTGAAGCTTCCTCCCTAAGTGTTATCACATCTGCCTGATTTATTATTTTTGAAGTGATTACTCTGTTTATTTTTCTATCTATTGGACCTATTCCGTTGGAATAAAGCATGACCTTGAGACCGAGCTTCTTAGCTAGCCAAATAGTACTAAGGTAGTACATTAAAGAGCGAGTACTGGTATCATCTTGAATAAGATTTCCACCGCCATTTAAAAATACCTTTGAGCTTTTCATGGCATTTACTACTTCACTAATGTTAAATCTGTTGGCAGCATCTACACCATAGATTCTTTTAGTCTCTTCAGGCTTCTTTGACAATACCAACACCTTAATATCCTTCTTGTAAGTACGTAAATTATCCAAAATTGCCATGAGTATTGCATCGTCTCCACTATTTTCAAAGCCATAGTATCCAGATATTAATATATCATACATAAAAATTTCTCCTTAAGTAAGCTTATGAATTCTGTAGAAGCTGCATATAAATTTCTATGTTGTCAGCTACCATTTTCTTAATTGAATATTGCTGCAGAACGGTATTACGACAGAAGACTCCGAGCTTGGCACGCTGTTCCTTACTCATGCTGACTACTTCGAGTATGTCTTTTAAAAACCTCTCACTGTCTGCCATGTCCTGACCCCTGCAGGAGAAATTGGTTTTTATTGCAGTTTCGATGTTTGACTCATTTAGAAGGCCTATATAGCCTTGATTGCCTGCTATTATTGCTGGCTTTGAGGAGGCCATACCTTCTAGGGAGGATCGACCAAAGCCTATGAACAGATCTGCCATTGAGGTAAACTTATTTATATCTGTACGAGGACCTGTTACTATAATAGCATTTCTTCTTAAATCTCCGTTTAAGTTATGGGCGACTTCTTTGATAGTGTGCAGTATATTTCCGCCACCTACAATGAAAAAGTTTAAATTATCCACCTCAAAGATTAACTGTGAAAGTACATCTAAAATGCTTTGAAGTATATGCTGTCTGTCCTTGTCAATTCTGCTTACATACACAATATTGAAGCTATCATTTGGAATATGGAACTCCCTTTGAAGACTGCTCCAATCTACATCAGGTGAAAAATTTTCAGTATCAATACCATTTATTGTTACCTTTATATTGTTTTCGTTAATATTATAGTTTTCGAGAAGATATTTTTTTACATCTTCACTGACTGCAATTGTTTTTTGTCCCCACTTGGTTATATACTTTAGACCGCCTCCTGTTTTCCATGTGCCATGAGCAGTGGTGACAAAGACGAAATTGAGCTTTTTGTGTAAAAGATTACATATGTAACCAGGTATTCTAGCATGAGCATGTACCAAATCTATCTTTTCTGTCTGTATGATATCTTTTAGCATTTTATATGCCTTAAATACATTATTAGGTTTTTTGTTATGCAAAGGTACTTTGTAGTGCTTGATTCCGTTGTTTTCTAAATCTTTCTCGAAAATACCGCCGTTAGATGCAACGATAACATTGAAGCCTTCTCTTTTTAGTCCCTTTGCCAATTCAACTATATGAGTCTCAGCTCCTCCGATATCAAGGCTCATAGTGGTAAGTAAAATATTATATACTTCTTGCATTTCTAAGCCTCCATTTTCTTGCTAATCTATATCTATACGATGAATCTTGGCTCCAAGTTTATTAAGTTTATCTTCAAGCTTTTCATAACCTCTATCAATATATGCGATATTGCTTATTTCTGTCCTGCCTTCAGCAACTAGTCCTGCAACGACCATGGCTGCACCTGCTCTTAAGTCCGTAGCTGAGACTGGAGCACCAGAAAGCTTGTTGATGCCTTCGATTACAGCTACTCTGCCTTCTACCTTTATTTTGGCGCCCATTCGCTTAAGCTCATCTAAGTATTTGAAGCGGGATTCAAATATGCTTTCTGTTACAATTGAAGTACCATCTGATATAGACAATAATACACTGATAGGCTGCTGCATGTCCGTAGGAAAGCCTGGGTAATATAGTGTCTTTATATTTACAGCTTTTAGTCTGCTGCTGCTCTTTATTCTGATACTATCCTCATATTCTGTTACCTCAACACCCATTTCCTTTAGCTTAGCAGTAATAGCTTCTAAGTGCGTAGGTATTACGTTCTTTATTAGTACATCACCCTTAGTAGCTGCCGCCGCAGCCATAAAGGTTCCTGCTTCCATCAAATCAGGAATTATTGTATGCTCGCAGCCATGAAGGGCTTCTACACCTTTAATTTTTATCATATCAGTACCTGCACCCTTGACGTTTGCCCCCATAGCATTTAAAAAGTTCGCTGTATCAACAATGTAAGGCTCCTTGGCTGCATTTTCTATTGTAGTTGTGCCTTTTGCCATGGATGCTGCTAACATGATATTGATTGTAGCACCAACACTGGCGAGATCAAGATATATTGTAGCACCAATAAGCTCTTTTGCTGTTGCTTTAATAATGCCATGAGAAATCTTTATTTTAGCTCCCAAAGCTTCTAAGCCTTTAATATGTAAATCTATAGGACGTACTCCTATGTCGCAGCCACCAGGGAAAGCAACCTCAGCCTTTTTAAATCTTCCCAATAGTGCACCGAGGAAGTAATATGATGCCCGCATTTTTTTTGCCATCTCAAAATCTATACTGAGTTTGTTGATATTAGCGGTATCTATAGTCATAACGTCTTTATCTGATGTAATGTTAGCACCCATTTGAAGCAGCATATCCTTTAGAAATGCTACGTCTTTTATATCAGGGAGATTTTTTATAGTACATTTGGAGCCTGATAGGATAGCAGCAGGCATAATAGCTATGGCAGAGTTTTTGGCTCCACTTATTGTAACCTCACCAGCTAAACGGTGTTGACCCTCTATAATAATCTTTTCCATTTTTTGACCCCTTATCTTATTCAGTTTGTATGAAGATTTTTCTATTTAATATTTAGACAAATATATTATACCAAACTTTATATAGCTTCTGCTAATACATCACACAATTTTTGGATAAAATGTTGTAATATTTTATGACTTAATTAATTATAGCTTAAAATATGAGTTTAGATAAACATTTTGTACTATTTTTTTTGATGAAAATGTTAGTGCAAAATATATAGTTAAATGCAAATATATGGTATAATTTCTAAGTATGTTAATAAGACAAAACATTATGTCATTAGGTGGTGAAAGTATGAGAGATACAATAGAAATAGTAGGAGTTAAGGTTGATAATGTCAATTATGTTGAAGCGGAGAAAAGAGTGGAGGAGTATTTAGAAGGAGATAAGCTAAATATGATATTTACTCCAAATGGAGAAATACTTCTAAATGCAGTGAAGGATAGGGAGTTTGGGGATTTACTGAATGAAGCTCAGCTTGTTATACCTGATGGTATAGGGGTGGTAATAGCATCTAAGTTCTATGGTACCCCACTAAAAGAAAGAGTTACTGGGGTAGATCTTACTAACAGGATATTAGCCATAGCAGCAGAAAAAGGAAGTAAAGTATATATTCTAGGAGCTGCAAAGGAAGTGGTGACAGCTGCAACTGACAAGATCAAAGAGCAGTATAAGGGTATAAATATAGTAGGTATTAGAGATGGATATTTCTCAGAGGATGAAGAAACAGAGATAATTGAGGATATAAATATAAAGGAAGCGGATATATTGCTTGTCGCTCTTGGAGTGCCTAAGCAGGAGTTCTTTATTTACAATCATAGAAATGAGTTAAAGGTTAAACTAGCTATAAGTATTGGCGGTAGCTTGGATGTAATATCGGGGCGCCTCAAAAGAGCACCTGAGTTTTATCAAAGAATGGGGCTAGAATGGCTTTACAGACTTATACAGGAACCAAGAAGACTTAAGAGAATAATGGCTCTGCCAAAGTTTATATTGCTTGCATTATATGATTCTATATCTACAAAGCATTAGAATTAGCATTTGAAATGATTGACACGAGTGCACAGGTATGACGATTTAGCAGGACTTTGTATAAATATAGTAGAAGATACATATTAATTATTACAGCATAATGAGGGGAGTGTAGAGATTGGCTAATTATAAAGAATTGGAATCAGTGGATTTGAGGAATATCTGTCATGGGGATAAGCTGGGTTTTGAAACTACTGCGGAGCTTACATCCTTAGAAGGTATAATAGGACAAGGCAGGGCATCAGCTGCAATGGAGTTTGGACTTGCAATTAAAAGAGCAGGTTATAATATATATGTTTCAGGGTTAACGGGCACTGGAAGAAGCAGCTACTCTAGAACTATCATCAATAAAATTGCTATAAATGAGAAAACTCCAGATGATTGGTGTTACGTATATGATTTTAACAATCCTGATAAACCTATAGCCTTAAACCTTCCTGCTGGAATGGGCAGTAAGCTTCAGAAGGATATGACAAAGCTTGTGAAGAACTTGAAGACAAATATTCCAAGATCCTTTGATAGTGAGGAATATGAGAAACAGAAAAATGAAGTAATTCAAGGATATCAAATGCAAAGCTCAGAGATGATGGAGGTCTTTAATCAATTTGCAAAGCAAAGGGGCTTCATGATAAAAAAGAGTGAGCAAGGTCTGCTTACAATACCAGTTATAGAAGATAATCCTATTGATGAAGAGGGTTATTTGAAGCTTAGTACAGAGGCAAAAAAGAAAATTGACGAGGGTTCCCTCGTAGTTCAAGCTAAGCTGCTTGAGACGATGAAGCAGATAAATGAAGTAGAAAAGCATGTCAAAGATAGGCTGGATCATCTTGAAATAATGGTAGCACTTGTAACTGTAGAACAGCCTATTATGGATCTAAAGGAGAAGTATGGGGAGTATGAAAATGTCCTTTTGTATCTACAATCGGTGCAACGAGATATAATCAACAATATAGAGGATTTTAGAGAACCAGAAAAAGGGGAAACAGAGGGTTCTATACTAGAAGAAAAAATTAGAAGCAAGGAATTTACGAAGAAATATCAGGTAAATCTGATGATAGATAATCATGATAAACAGGGTGCTCCGGTAATACAAGAAGCAAACCCTAAGTATTATAACTTGTTTGGGAAAATTGAATATGAGAGTAATATGGGAGCGGTTACAACTGATTTTACTAAGATAAAGCCTGGCTCTTTGCATACAGCCAATGGCGGTTATATAATTATTAACATGTCAGAAATTATTCGTAACCCAGAGAGCTGGGAGGGACTTAAAAGAGCAATAAAGACAAATAGTATCGCCATAGAAAATATATATTCGATAGCCGGTGTAGTATCCAGCGGTATGAAGCCTCAGCCTATTCCACTAAGCATTAAAATAATATTAGTAGGCAGTGCTCAGCTTTATAATATTCTTTATAACCGTGATGAAGATTTCCGTAAGTATTTTAAGATAAAGGCAGATTTTGATATAGATATGAAATCCGATGATGAAAATGTCATAAAATATGCCAAGTTTATCAGCAGCCATTGTGTGAAGAAGAATCTCTTGCACTTTGACAATACAGGTGTAGCTACAGTAATTGAATACAGCAGAAGACTGGCAGAGCATAAGCATAAGCTTTCAACCAGATTTAATGACATAATTGAAATTTTATATGAAGCTGATGCATGGTGTCGGATAGACAATGAGCAGATTATTACAGCTGCCTATGTAAAGAAAGCAATAAAAGAGAAATATTATAGATCTAATAGAATTGAAGAAAAACTTCAGGAGCTTATAGATACAGGCGTGATACTTATATCTACTGAGGATAAAGTAGTTGGTCAGGTAAATGGGCTTTCAGTAATGGAGTTTGGAGACATTTCCTTTGGCAAACCGTCTAGGATAACAGCTGTTACTTATGCAGGAGAAAAGGGCATAATAAACATAGAACGAGAGGTTGAAATGAGTGGCAGCATACACGATAAGGGTATGCTAATATTATCAGGATATTTGGGAGAAAGGTTTGCACAGGATTTTCCATTGTCACTAACCTCCAGTATTTGTTTTGAACAGCTCTATGATGGGGTGGAGGGGGATAGTGCTTCCAGCACTGAGCTTTATGCACTGTTGTCCAGCTTATCAGAAGTCCCAATAAAGCAATGTATTTCAGTAACGGGCTCTGTAAATCAGAGAGGAGAAATCCAGCCTATTGGTGGAGTAAATGATAAAATTGAAGGCTTTTTCCAAACCTGTAAGGTTAGAGGCTTAAGTGGTCAGGAGGGTGTCGTTATACCTCATCAAAACGTTGTAAATCTAATGCTTAATGAGGAAGTGGTAGAAGCTGTAAGGCAGAACAAATTCCATATTTATGCTATAAAAAGTGTTGAAGAGGGTATAGAGATTTTGACCGATGTGCCTGCGGGACGCAAGAATGAAAAAGGAGAATATCCTGAGAACAGTGTGTTCTATAAGGTACAGAAAAAACTTGAGAAGTACGCAAGAATAATGGAAGACATAGAATTTGATGAAGAAGCATAGAACAATAATTAAAGCATAATATATATATCGCACTAAACAATTTACATTTATAAAATAGTGCGATATGTTTTCCGCTGTTTATAGAACACACAAATTTCATTGATTTGCGTAAAATACATGAAAATAAGTCATGTATTTTGTTGCTAATTAATTTGTGTGTTCTATATAAAATTATTAACTCAAATATCGCTATAGCCAAGACTAAAGGTTATAGCGATATTTCGATACTTGTCTTTAGTCTAAAGGTTATTGTGGTATTTTTAGCGAATATTGCAAAAAGGGAGTGATAATATGTTTGGAAAAACAATAATCTATGCTCATAGAGGAGCTTCAGGCTCTGCCCCTGAGAATACTATGTCTGCTTATAATAAAGCAATAGCTTTTGGTGCAAATGGTATAGAATGTGATGTGCAAATGACCAAGGACGCAAAGCTTGTGATATGTCATGACGAAACTATCGACAGAACAAGTAATGGTAAAGGCTTTATCAAGGATAAAACATATACGGAGTTAATGTCTCTAGATGCAGGAAGCTGGTTCGGAAGTGAATATGCAGGAGAAAAAATCCCGCTTCTGGAGGAATTACTTGATTTGGTGAAGAAAAGTGGATTGTATTTGAATATTGAGCTTAAGAATGGGATTATACAATATGAAGGTATGGAGGAAAAGACTGTCGATATGGTGCAGAGCTTTGGATTGCAGGACAAAACTATATTCTCTTCCTTCAATCACTATTCTATATATGATGTTAAGAAGAAATACCCCAAAATTCTTACGGGAGCCTTGTACATGGAGGGGCTATATAAGCCTTGGAAATATCTTCAGAGTATTAATTGTAACTGTGCTCATCCATTTTATTTGGCAGCCAAACCAGAAATGACTGAAGGCTTAAGACAGCATGGATTTACAGTAAATGCATTTACTGTTGATGATGCCAATACAGCTACTATGCTTATAAAATCCGGAGTAGAAGGAATAATAACCAACTACCCCGAAAGAATGATAAAAATCTAAATATTGAGGGGGATAACATGAAAGAAAGACTTAATTATAAAAATACCTTTTTGCTGGGCTTTGGATTTTTCTGCATTAGTATTGTTTGGCCTTTGTATAACACTTTTGTGCCGGTATTCATAAGCAAGTATATTTCCAGTACCATGTTGATAGGTTTTGTAATGACCTTTGACAATATTGCGGCTATTACCCTACAGCCATTTTTTGGGGCATTAAGTGATAGGACTAATACAAAGTATGGTCATAGAATGCCTTATCTTATGGTGGGAATACCACTATCTGCATTGTTTTTTTCATTAATACCTTTTGAATTTAATTTTCTCACCTTAATAGCGGCAGCTATGGGCTTTAATATTATGATGAGCATATATAGGGCTCCTACTGTAGCTCTTATGCCTGATATCACGCCTTCAGAACATAGAAGCAAGGCTAACGGTATTATAAATCTTATGGGGGGCATAGGGGCAGTCATGGCATTGTTTATAGGTCCTATGCTCTATGATATGAACAGGATTTATCCTTTCGTTGCAGCTGGTGTAATTATGCTTATTGCATTGTTCATATTAGTAAAGACTATTAAGGAACCTAAAAAACCGACACAAGATGATAAAGAACATACAGGAATATTTAAAGCCTTCTTTGAAATTATAAGAGACAAAGATAGAAGTGCTTTACTGATATTGATTGCAATATTCCTTTGGTTTGTTGCTTACCAAGGCGTAGAGGCTTTGTTTAGCTTATATGGCTTAAATTATTTAGGAATAAAGGAAAGTACTGCTGCACGTTTGCTGTCATTTTTCTCGCTATCATTTTTGGTATTTGCTATACCCAGTGGTCTTATAGCTACAAAAATAGGCAGAAAAAAAACAATAATGACTGGTATTACAGGTTTGTTGGTAGTATTTATGCTTATAACCTTTTTTAGAAATATCACTTATATAGCTGTACTTATGGGAATTGGAGGTATATTCTGGGCACTTATCAATATTAACTCCTTTCCTATGGTAGTGGAAATGACTACAGAAGATAAAATTGGTGCCTACACAGGACTTTATTATTTCTTCTCCTCTTTGGCGGCAATTACTGGCCCTCCACTGTTAGGCTTTATAATTGACAATGTAGGCTATGGTTCTATGTTCATAGTATCTGTATCCTTCCTGTTACTAGCCTTTATAACCATGATGTTTGTGAAAAAAGGCGAGAGCAAAAAAGCGATAATCAATACATAAAAGTTATAAAATATGTTATGTGCAATTTAGCATAATATGAAATAAGGAGAATGAGATTACAAATGATCGGAATTATTGGAGCAATGAAAGAAGAAAAGGATGCAATATTATCCTTAATGCAGCGGGTGGAGTTGATAGAACACTATGGTGTAAAATTCTACTTAGGCACTATAAATAATCAAAGCTGCATATTATCCAAATCAGGAGTAGGGAAGGTGAATGCAGCAAGAAATACCCAGATAATGATTGATAAATTTAATCCTGCCTGCATAATAAACATTGGTTCGGCAGGAGCATTAGAGCCTAGCTTGGAAATAGGCGATATAGTCATATCTGACAATTGCATCCAGCATGATGCTGATATAACAGCCTTTGGACACCCAAAGGGTTATATTGCAGGGCTTAGATATATAGAGGCGGATGCAGGACTTATAGAGAGATGCAAAAAAGCAATAGAGTTGTCTTTAGATAATAAATATAAAATCTATATAGGTACTGTTGCCAGTGGGGATCAATTCATATCCTCACTTGAAAAAAAACAGGAGCTGCATAAGGATTTTAACGCATGGTGTGTAGAAATGGAAGGGGCGGCAATAGCTCAGGTGTGCCACCTATGCAATGTGCCTTTTGTGGTTATCAGGTCAATTTCTGATAAAGCTACAAAAGGTAATACAATAGAGTTTAGAGAGTTTCTCAAGCTTTCCGCTGATAGATGTGCACACTTTGTAGATATGTTTACAAAATAGACATAAATATAAAGGTCAGACCAATCAAAACTGGTTTGACCTTTATATTTTAATAATATAACTTATTTTCTTTTGCGAATTCATCAATTTCGTTTGCCCTTTTCAAAGCTTCAAAGGCACTTTCAAAGTCCTTCATGTCGGAATAAACCTCACTTAAGCTTTTGTAAGCAAAGGCAAGAGTTTTTGATTCTCCTACAACCTGCATTTTCTCAATACCCTGCTTTATATCTTCTACTGCTTCCTTTGTATTGCCAAGCTTATTAAGACATAAGCCTTTATAAACCTTAGAACTCCAAATATGCAGATAATCGTATCTGAAGGGAGTGTAACTTGGGTATTGCACCAGCTTAAGAGTATCTAAAGCTTGCCGATATTCTTCTAGCATATATAAGGCTTTTGCCTTTTCTGTATATACAAAGACAGCAATTACTGTTGAGGGGACTAATACCTTATTAAGATACTCTAATGCTTCTTTAGGTCTGCCAGTTTGATTGGCATACATACCGCAACCCACTTCTATGCTAGCTAAAACATTGATGTTATCGGTAAAGATTGCAAATTGTCTTGCTTTGTTCATATGAAAATCGAAATTTTCATATTTTCCTAAGAAGCTATTCATATGCGCCAAATTCTTGTGCAGCTCATCCGCTTTATAATATATATTTGTTTCTTTCGATATGCTTAGAGCCTTCTCGGCTGCGATTACACTATCCTCCACTTTATCCATACCGGTATATAGAATAGATTTTATATGCATGGCTTCTATTTCAAAGGTTTTATCCTTATTGATGGAATTATCACTTATTTCTAAGGCTTCTTCCAATATCTCCATACATTTATAGTAATCAAAGCTATTCCAATATATTTTCATTAGTGTAAGATAAGCTTTTGCTGCATCTATAAACAAAAATTTATCTTTATAGATACCTACTGCTTCTTTGATTTTTTCTTGTCCATCTTCGATGCGGTTTAAGTCTATTAAACATTGCCCGTACTTATCTAGAAAATCTGCATAAAGCTTGCTGTCATGGTCTAGATTATATTTTTCCAATATGTTCTCAAGCTTTATGAGGGCTTCTTCGGGTTTTGCGTTATCAATAAGCTCATTTACTGCCTTCAAAGCTTCGTGTATCTCTTCAATGGGTAAGTCAGGTTGATAGATGCTAGCCTCTAGGAAATATGCTACGGATTTTCCGAGCTTGGAGGCTAAATACTGTAGATTTTTCATGGATGGTGTAGCTAGATTGTTTTCAATTTGGCTTAACATACTTTTAGTCATTTCGCTACCTGCCAAATCTGTCTGTGTCATTTTAAGCTCTTTTCTCAGAGCTTTTACTTTTTCTCCTAAGCTTTGTGCCATAGTCTTCAGCCTCCTATTATTGACGTTAATTTTATTTCAAATTGGATAAAAACTTGACAGACCTATATTTAATTATATTAAAAGAAAATTTAATATGCAATAGATTAAAATAAAAAACATCAAAAGTTGAATATAATTAAATTTGTTATTGACTATATATTGTTTTTATATTATTATTTAGATGTAAAGTTAAATAATAATAAACTATATAAAATTAAAAGGAGTGTGCTTTAATGGATTCACCTAGTATAAAACCTGATATTACACCAAATGTTGATATTGATAATATTTATCAACCAAAAGAAAAGTTAAACTTGATTTTATTCTCACTAGGAAAACTTGTATCTTTGTTGGGAACTTATATTTATTCCTTTGCAGTTTCATTATATATACTTAAGATAACAGGTTCGGGAACCTCCTTTGCATTCAGCATTTTGGTAGGGACTATACCCAGGGTGATACTAGGTCCCATAGCAGGCTCTATAGCTGACAGAGTGGATAGAAAGAAAATGATAGTTAGTTTGGATTTTTTAAGCGGAATAGTAGTTTTGTCTCTTTTAGGGTTATCACTAATATATGGATTAAAGCTTCCCTTTATTTACGCAACAACATTTATTTTGTCAGTAATAAGTACTTTTTTCAATACTACTTTTAGTGCGGCTATACCAAGATTGGTTTTTGATAAAAACTTATTTAAAATAAATTCTTACGGTAGAGCCATTGACTCCGGTAGCTCAATAATTGGTCCAGTGTTGGGTGGCTTGGTATTTGGAGTTGTGTCAATGAATCTGTTTCTTTTTATTAATGGAATATCTTTTATACTATCTGGTATCTCAGAAATGTTTATAGACTTTAATCTTAACAAATTAAAAGAAGAAGAGAGGAATGTAAGCAATATGAGCATGTCAGTATTTTGGCAGGATATCAAGGAGGTATTCGCTTTTATTAAAAGCAACAAAATTCTATGTGTGATAATGCCATTTTCTGTGAGCCTCAATTTCCTTATTGTCGCTATTATGTCAGTTGTTTTGCCATTCTTAGTTAACAATGTATTAGGAATGTCTTCTGGGCAATATGGTATGATTGAGGGAACTTTCTCTGTAGGAATGCTCATAGCAGCGATAGTAATAGGAAAGCTTCCTGAAAAGGAAAAAAAGCTAAAGGGCTTGATATTTGGAATAGTAGGTATGGGTATTACTACGATAATAATGGGTATACCTGGATTAGAAATTATGAGAAGCTTTAATATTAACGTAATTTTTGGATTGTATATAGTTGTGGCATTAATATTTTCGTTCATTTTACTCATGATAGATATGCCTCTGACAGTAGTAATACAGAGAACTATACCAAATAACATGCTTGGAAGAGTGTGGGGAGTTATTGGAACCATATCCTCCAGCTTGATGCCTTTGGGTATAATATTAGCTGGTGTATCCTTAGATTTAATTCCATCATATATATTATTCTTTGTAACAGGCATATATCTGATAATTGCTGCTGCTTTTATGTATAAGAATAAGGGAATGCAGGAATATTAATATTGACAAAAGCATGGATGCTACTTGACAAATATGCCCATGAAATATTATACTTTAGAGTAATTAAACATGATAAATGCTATGAAGAGGAAGAGTAAACAGAACTTGTAATTTAGAGAGCCAATGCTGGTGGGAATTTGGTATATAAGCTGTTGAAGGAAGTCTTGGAGCATAAACGGTGCCCATCGTTAAAGGGTTTAAGTGGATATAAGTAAATTGTATCAATTTAGGTGGTAACGCGGAAGTAAGGTCTTTCGTCCTATTTGGGATGAAGGGCCTTTAATTTTTAAAAAAATATAAAAAAGGATGATGAAAAATGAATCAAAACAAACAATTGGCGGACTTATTATTCCCCAATATAGACAAGACTCCAGAATATTATGAAAACAAGTATCCAAAAAGAAATTTACCTGAAGGTGCCAAGGTTACAAGAGTTGCACCAAGCCCTACTGGCTTTATACACATGGGAGCTTTATTTGCAGCGGTTATACCTGAAAGAATGGCACATCAAAGCGGTGGAGTGTTTTTCCTTAGAATTGAAGACACTGATAAAAAACGTGAAGTAGAGGGTGGAGTTTTAGAGATTGTAAATTCCTTTGAACACTATGAGCTGAAGTTTGATGAGGGAATGACTAGTGAGACTACTGAAAAAGGAATATATGGACCTTACAAGCAAAGTGAAAGAAAAGAAATATATCAAACCTTTGCTAAGATGTTGGTAGAAAAAGCACTTGCTTATCCTTGCTTTTGTAGTGAAGAGGAGCTAAATGAAATAAGAGCAAAGCAAGAGGAGCTGAAGCAAAACCCTGGCTATTATGGTCAGTGGGCAAGACACAGGAATGCAAGCTTTGATGAAATAAAATCTGAGCTTGATAAAGGTAATGCTTTTGTACTTAGATTGAAGTCTCCAGGAAAGCCAGAAAACAGAATAGCAATCAATGATTTGATAAAGGGTATTGTAGAAATGCCAGAAAACGATCAAGACATAGTGCTGCTTAAATCTGATGGTATACCTACTTATCACTTTGCTCATGCAATAGATGACCACTTAATGAGAACTACTCATGTAATAAGGGGTGATGAGTGGCTGTCATCGGCACCAATACATGTCCAGCTGTTTGAGATATTAGGATGGGAAAAGCCAAGCTTTGCACATGTTCCTCCTGTACTTAAGATGGATGGTACATCAAAGCGCAAGCTAAGCAAGAGAAAAGACCCTGAGGCAGCAGTAAACTACTATAGTGAGCAGGGCTTCCCAGTTGAGTCTGTTAGAGAATATTTATTAACTCTTATAAATTCCAATTATGAAGAATGGAGAATGGAAAATCCTACAGCATCAAATACAGAATTCACTGTTGATTTAGCTAAAATGGGAACGGGCGGGGCTTTGTTTGACTTAATAAAGCTTACAGATATCAGCAAGGACAGAATAGCATTTATGAGTGCTGACAAGGTTTATGATATGACCCTTGAATGGGCACAACAATTTGATATAGAGCTTGCTGAGCAGATGAAAAACAACGAAGCTTATACAAGAGCTATATTAGGTATTGAAAGAGGGGTTGAAAAGCCAAGAAAAGATATAGCCAAGTGGTCTGATGTAAGAGGCTATTTGGGATATTTCTATGACGGTTGGTTTGAAGAGTATACAAAAGAAGGCTATGAATTCCCTGAGAATCTCTCAAAGGAGGATGTAATAGCTGTACTAGAAACCTATAAGAATACTTACAACAAGGCTGATGATAAGGACACTTGGTTTGAAAGAGCTAAGGATGCAGCGGAGACTCTAGGCTTTGCAAGAGATGCTAAGACTTACAAAAAGAACAAAGAAAGCTTCAAGGGTCACATAGGCGACTTCATGAGCGTAATAAGAGTTGCTATAGCAGGCAGAAAGAACACTCCTGATTTATATGAGCTTTTGGATATAATGGGAGAAGAACGAGCAAAAGCCAGATTTGAAAAAGCTGTAAAGAGTGTTGACAAATCTAATTAAGAGGTATATTATTTAGTTAATCACCCACTTAACTAAATTAGGGGGTTGAATATGGAGCAGGCAGTACAAATTTTTAAAGCTCTTGGCGATGAAACAAGACTAAAAATATTGTTTATTCTTTCTAAGAGAAGAATATGTGCCAAAGGGATTGCAAAACATTTGAATATATCAGAAGCGGCAGTCTCTCAACATATAAGAGTCCTGAAGGATGCAAGGCTTATAATAGGAGAGAAGGTAGGTTATTATGTTAATTATGACTTGCAGAAGCCAATCCTATTGGAATCAATAAAATTTATCAAACATATAACGGAAGATAGTTCTGAGTGCAATTGTAAGTTTAATGTATATATGCCCGATGATTGCACTACAATGTGTAAAAGCAATAGAAATAAATGCTGTGAAAAAAAAGATATATAGCATTATTGAAAGGAGAATAATTATGAAGGTATGTATTCCAATAAAAGAAAACAAAGGTTTAGATAGTATTGCACATAATCATTTTGGCTCATCTCCTATTTTTATGATTTTTGATATTGCAACTGAGGAAATAAAGATTATTGAAAATGGCAACCTACATCATGAACATGGAATGTGTCAACCTCTTAAAGCACTAGGCGGTGAAAAGGTAGATGCAATTTTGGTAGCAGGAATTGGTGCTGGTGCACTATCAAAGTTAGCTATTCAAGGAGTAAAGGCGTATAAGGTAGAAGAGGGAACAGTAGCTGAAAACATTGAGCTTTTTAAGAAAAATGCACTGCCTGAATTTACACTAGAACATAGCTGCACTCAACATGACTGTGGACATTAATCTGATATGATAAAACAAATAGGTACTTGCAATATTGCAGGTGCCTTTTTATTATGCAGCAATTAATATAACATATAAGCTTGGAAAATAATAGCAATGATTAATGGATTGTGTTATTATTTAAATGAAGTTACTTTTTAAGCGATCTAAGCACATCAGAAGAACTAAATAGAATTTTAGGAAGTATAAATAAATTAAAGAAAGAATCGAGGGTGTAAATTATGAAGATATTGAAATCTAAACTTTTTAGAACAATAATTATGATTGTTCTAGCACCTGTGCTTTTGCTTGGTATATATATATTGATGATGATTATGACAGATTATAAACCTGACCAAGCAGTTAAACTGGAGGTTGACAGGAATCAAGAAGCTGTGATAAAAAAGGGTACTCCTTTTTCTGTAATCACCTTTAATATTGGATATGGTGGATTAGATAAAGGACAGGACTTTTTTTTAGATGGTGGAACTGGTTCAAGATCTGAGAGCAAAGAAAAAACTATAGATAATATCAGTAAAATTGCTGAATTCCTCAAGCTGCAAGACTCTGATTTTATCATGTTTCAAGAAATTGATCAGAAATCAACACGAAGCTACAAGGTAAATCAGGTTCAGTTTATGAAGGATAATTTGTTAGATTATGCATCAAGCTATGCAATAAATTACAAGGTTTTATGGGTTCCTGTGCCTATTTCAAAGCCACATGGAGCTGTTAATTCTGGAATATTAACACTATCAAAATATAAAATTAATTCTTCAACAAGGTATAAGCTTCCTGGCACCGAAGCGTACTTTAGACAATTGGCTGATTTGGATAGATGTATTCAAGAAAATAGAATCCCTGTAGAGGGAGGTAAAGAGCTGATTCTAGTAAATTCACACTTATCTGCCTTTGACAAGGGTGGTAAGATTAGAAAGCAGCAGCTACAGTTTTTGAAGGATTATATTCAAGAAGAGTTTGCTAAAGGTAACTACGTTGTAGTTGGGGGAGACTGGAATCATGTACTCCCAGGCACAGACCCTCTAGCCTTCGAGACTGAGCAGGCATTTCCGGAATGGCTTCAAACCTTGCCTGAGGATTTTATTCCAGATGGCTATAAATGGGCAGTGGACAGCACTGTACCAACGAACAGAACTGTTGACATTCCCTATGCAAAAAATGTGAACTTCTTTAGTATCATAGATGGTTTTTTGGTATCGCCAAATGTAGAAATAATAAGCACCAAAGGAATAAATCTGGAGTTTGAGAATACAGACCATAACCCTGTTCGTACAGATCTAATATTGAAATAATATAAATATGACGAAATAAAGAGGTACTTGCTGTATTGCTGCAAGTACCTCCTTTATTTCGACAAAATCCTTATTTACTTTATGATATAATTAAATAGTTAGTTAAATTATTAACTGTTTAATGTAACACTTACATAGTTTAGGAGGTAGTTCATGGATATTGCTTTGGTAAAACAGAGAGCTTTTGAAAAGTTAGGCAAGCGTAAGGCTCACAACCACAGGGAAACGGGATTTATATATTATCATGGAGTGAGAGTAGCTAAGCTTGTAATTAATCTAAGGAAGCTCGTACTCCCCAAGGATGATTCAATGGATGATATACTTCAAGCAGCCGCACTGTTCCATGATGTGGCAAAGGGGATAGAGCCTCACAGCCAGTATGGTTCTTCGCTTGTGAAGGAAATGCTGCAGGATATTTGTACTGTAGAGGAGCTGGAGAAAATATCAGAGCTTATAAGGCTGCATACCTCCAGAAAAAATGGATGCTGCGATGATTATTCTAAGCTTTTGCAGGATGCGGACTTATTAGATCATTTCGGTACCATTGAGCTTTGGATGAGTATTAATTATGCTGCTATTGAGGATGAAAATATCGATTTTGTAATAGGTTTTTATAAGGGTAAATTTAGGGAGCTGGCAGCAAAAAATAGATCTTTGTTGAACTATGAAATATGTGAAAGAATATTTGATGAGAAGGCGGACTTTTTATACAAGTTTATTGACAGAATGGAAATAGAAAACGAGGGCGAGATAGTTAAGCTTTAAGTTGGAGCTGCAATATTCTGGTATTTGTAGAGAACGTAGAAATTATAGTAAAATATAAGTAGCTATATAAACAGTAGGAGGAGTTAAAATTGAGGATTAACAAACGAAGTATATTTCTATTAATTGCCATAGTAATGTTGCTACAGCTTATTGTGCTGCCTATAAATGCGGAGGACACCGTCTATTATAGCACGGTAGGAGCTAAGGGATACAAGCTTATGAGTTCTTATGAAATTGTTAATACAGGATATAATTCGGCCTTTACTGTTAGGGCAATGGTATTAGTTGGTGCAGTCAGTAATTCTCCTTATCAGCAAAACATAAATTATAAGATTACTCCACTTCCTAAATATACATATGTGGATTCTGCGGGAAATATCTTTGCAGAGATTGTTATAGATGAAATCAAATCAAAGGAAACTAAAAAGATAATAGTAGAAAAAGAATTCATAAACAGCGGTGTCTCATATTCTGGAGAAATCTATACAATGAATGGTGACGATACTGAGTTCAAGGAAGAAATTAATAACGGACAATACTATGAATCGGGAGAAAAGGTTGAGACAACAGCAACGGAGATTGCAAAAAAGGCATTGGATTTTGATGACAGCAAGACTGAGGTGAACCTTGCAAAGGATATATATGATTTTGTAAATTTATATATATCCTATGATAAAGATCCCCTTTATGCAAATAAGGGAGCTTTAAATGCTATTAAGACAGGCAAAGGGGTATGCGATGAATATGCTACTTTGTTTACTGCTTTAAGCAGGGCGGTGGGGATACCTGCCAGAGTTGCTACAGGCTATTGGCTTACGGAACCGTTGAAAGCTGGAGCTTGGAATGATGTATCTGAAAAGGGTCATGCATGGGCGGAGTTTTATCTGCCTCAGGTAGGCTGGATTCCTGTAGAACCTACATATTTTCTTACGGTGAATGGAGTTAGAACACCAGACAATGAGCATTTTGCCAACTTCAATTCTGATGAGATTCATTTGCTTAATGCATACCAAAGCAATGATATAAAAAGCGATATTGGTATAAGATATTCATATTATAAAATCACTGAGCTAGATATAAAATTTGGACAGCAAGCGATAATGCCTATAGCAAGCACATCTGTGGACTATTCTTTTTCGGATATAAGCAGCAGCTGGGCTAAGGATTATATAAATGAGCTTTATAACAAAGGAATACTATTTGCAAAGCAGGATGATCTTTATAAGCCTGCTGATAAGATTACAAGAGCAGAGTTTTCTGCTTTCTTGGTAAATACTCTCAGACTGGACAGCAAGGATTCCGAGATTGTTTTTAAGGATGTAAATGAAGACAGTGATTATTCAGTCTTTATCAAGACGGCAGCTGCCTATGGACTGATAAAGGGCAATCCTCAGGGCTATTTCAAGCCCAACGATACTATAACAAGAGAAGATGCTGCAGTAATAATGCAAAGAGCTATAGATGTATTGACCGTGGACTATGCAGCGATTTCTGAGCCGAGCTTTAATGACATGGATCAAGTAAGTACGTATGCAAAAGATGCTGTAAAGCTTATTTATAGTATGAAAATCATGGAGGGCAAGCCCGGAGACATATTTGACCCCAAGAATTCTACTACAAGAGCTGAAGCATCTAAGCTATTGGATAATTTTATAAATGCTACAGAGTAGGTTAATGAGCTGGATATAACAATTTATATCTGGCTCTTTATTTTTGTGCTCTTATTTTTAGGGATGACAACAGGTCATCCCCTACAGTATAGTACAATTACCCTCCTCAAGAAGTTCTTTTACTTTTTGCCAAAAGGTGCTATAATAAAAACGAACGTATGTTCGTATAATACGTAAAAAGAGTGATAGCATGAGTAGTAGTAAATATCCAAGAATTATAATGCATATAGACGTAAATTCTGCTTTTCTCTCATGGCAGGCGGTATATAACTTGCAAAAAGGAGATACTCTGGATCTTCGGGAGATTCCATCTGTAGTAGGCGGTTCTCAAGCAGACAGAAGGGGCATAGTATTGGCCAAAAGCACTCCTGCCAAAGCTTACGGCATACAAACAGGGGAGGTGCTTTGGCAAGCAAGGCAGAAATGCCCCAATTTGGTCAGCGTGCCACCTAACTATCAGCTTTATATGAAATGCAGTAATGCATTGTATGAGCTGGTGAAGGACTACTCTCCCAAGATACAGCGATTCTCTGTGGATGAGATGTTCGTAGATTACACTGGTATGGAGCCTCACTTTGGGGAGCCTGTTGAGGCTGCACATATGATTAAGGATAGGATAAAAGCTGAGCTGGGTTTTACGGTGAACGTAGGAATAGGTTGTAACAAGCTTACTGCCAAGGTAGCTGGGGATTTTAAAAAGCCAGATATGGTGCATACACTATACCCGGAGGAGATACCACAGAAAATGTGGACTCTGCCTGCGGAGGATTTGTTTATGGTTGGAAGGCAGACTAAGAAAAAACTGAACCAGTTAAACATACATACTATAGGTCAGCTTGCCAATACTGACCGTAAGCTGTTAAACGACAAGTTGAAAAGCTTTGGCACTTTGATATGGTGCTATGCCAACGGTATAGATGAGTCCCCGGTGCAGTCGGGATATTTCCTACAGATGAAGGGTATAGGCAACAGCACTACCATAAAGTTTGATGTTACTGATGCCTATACTGCTCGTAAGGTACTGTTGTCCCTTACAGAAGCTGTGACCTTGAGACTCAGAGCTGCCCATTCCTGCTGTAGAGTTATTAACGTGGAAATCAAAAACTCCGATTTAGAAAGCTACTCTCACCAGAGAAAGCTTTTCTCTCCCACTAGCATAACAAATGAGATATATAAAAACGTGGTGGAGCTTTTTGAGGAAGTCTGGAAGGGTGAAAAGATAAGGCACCTGGGAGTACGGCTTACAGACCTTTGCAGTGATGAATTCATCCAGCCTTCCTTCTTTGATGAGAAGGATAGAGATAAGAAAAATGCATTGGACAGTGCAATAGACAACATAAGATATAAATACGGCAATACTGCTGTTATGAGGGGTATATTTTTGGATGGGGAGTTTTCTCCTATGACTGGTGGAGCTGGGGTAGAGGATTACCCTGTTATGAGTAGCATTTTATAGGGGTGAGGATTATGAAGTGTGTAAGAAAGCCTATTGAGGTTATAGCTTGGTTTGATATGCAGGGTAATCCTGCTCCTATCAAATTCAGGCTGCTAGATGAACAACAGGAGATGGCAGTAATAAAGGTAGATAAGATAATAAATAGGGATTTGGATAAGTTTGCAGGCAATCGCATGATAAAATACACCTGTGAAAGTCTAATGGAAGGACAGCTAAAGCCCTTTGAAATACGCTTTGAGGTAGATACCTGCAAGTGGTACTTGTACAAAATATAAGCCCCGTACATTTTTTGTACAGAGCTTATATTTGCTATGCTATATTGTCATTTTCATTATTTACATCGGTATCAGTATTTATATATGAGTCTATCTTTTTATATATATCTGAGTTTGCTTTTGTAGTCGTGTTTGTGCTCTCATTGATTATAGCCTTACAGTTACCATTGAATATAGCCCCTTCATCAATTATAACGTTCTTCACTACAATGTCTCCAAATATTTTTGAGGAAGGAGTCATATGCAGCTGATTACTTGTTGATATGTTGCCATGAACGATGCCAGATACATAAGCATTTCCGGCATTTATATTTCCCTTTATTATACTGGAATCGCCGATTATAACATTTCCGGTAACTATAATTTCACCTGTTACATTTCCATTTATTCTTACTGTACCTTCTGCTTTGATGGTACCCTCAAAGATTGTGTTAGGGCCTATAAGAGTATCGACTTTCTCGGTTAGTATTTCTGTTTTGCTGCCTTTGTTAAACATTAATAACTCCCCCTTAGATATCTATTAAAAGTATTTTGATGGATTTACCGCGGTGCCGTTTAGTCTTACCTCGTAGTGTAGATGAGAACCTGTACTTCTGCCTGTGCTTCCCATCTTACTGATTATTTCACCTCTTTTAACTTTATCACCCTTTTCTACCAAAAGCTTTGAATTATGTCCATATAAGGTTGTATAGCCATAACCGTGTGAGATGATTACTACTTTTCCATAGCCTGATTGCCAGCCGGCAAATATAACTACTCCGTCTCCTGTAGATTTAATAGAAGTGCCTGTGTCACCAGCAAAATCTATACCTCTATGAAACTCCGAACCTCTATTGGTAAAAGGGTTTCTCCTATAGCCATAAGATGCAGTAATTCTTGTACCTACAGGTTTTATGGATGGTTTCGCATTTAAGAATGCTACCTGATTTTTAACCGGAGTTATAGAATTATCAATAGCTTCTTTCTGTGACAGAGTTGCCACTGACAGCTCTGCATAAGAGGTTTTAATTTGTGATATTTGTTGAGTTGCGTCATCTGACTCACTTTTTGAAGTGTCTGAGGATGTAGGCTGAGGTGTAGGAGTTTCTTTTGTGTCAGTGCTGCTGCTTGCCTTTAAGCCTACCAGTTTTTTAATTTCATCTAATGCTTTTACATTTTCTTCAAGTTGAAGCTGTATTTGCTGTGCTTTATCTTGCAGACTATCAATTTCTTGTTTTTGAGAGGTATTTACAGTAGCAAGCTTATCTATTTCATCATTGCTTTTGTCATATTCCTTACTTATAGAATTTAGCATATAGATTGATGCAGAGGTGCCTAAAAGCAATAATACAAGACCGATAACGACTGTTTTTGGCAGCCATAATGGAATCCTAAGGGATACAACCTTTGACTCACTTTCCGGTATGTACATGAAAGTAGCATGTTTTCTTTTATGTTTTACGTATGCCTTTTTCACGAATATCACCCTTTTCAAATAATTAAAAAATAATTAAATTATATTTCTTGTTCGATAATACAATGGTAATAATATGTTTTGCATTAGTCTTTTATGTAAATAAGTACAAGTTTTTTGAGAATGCTCTATTATAGAAGGATTTATATATTTATATATTTATTATCAATTTTAGAATAAAAATTCAAATTTGTACAGTCCCAAAAGTTAGATAACAAATTCAAGAAAAATATAAAGCTTGAAAAAGGTTTGAAGAGTCTTGATTTATATGTTGTATATGATAAATTTTTATTGAAATATATATAGAAATAAAAAATAAAAGTGAATTTTTTACCACATAAGCTTATCATTACTAAACATAAATATAAATGATTCACAAATACTATTTTTAAGAACTTTTTTGTGTAGAGGTCTTATGTTCAAGAGAAAATATTCAAACTGGAGGAATTGCAATGGAAATAGGAATAGAACGATCCTTAACCAATGTTAAGTCGCTTTTGGAACAAAATAATTATAATGTTGTAGAAATGGAC
>JBAVGO010000136.1:0-2900 GCA_049684915.1 Lutisporaceae bacterium
CCAGGCAGTGCGTCCGAGCAATGTCGGATTATATAGTGGGTGAGAAGCCCATCGGGTAAGGATAACCAACCGCCCGTAGTCAACCTTGGAGCGCAACAGGTAACTGCTGTGTTTAAGCGTAGGTAGACAAGATAGCAGGCCGAAAGCCAAATGGTTGAAGTGATTGAGCCACGAAATACTAAATAGGAAGGCTGATGCCGTTGCCTGTGCAGAAAGCAACATTGTGATAATCGTTATGGTAAGAATATCACAACTTCCTCGGGGTCGGAGAGCTCGGCATGTTATACATTGATATGATACGGTAACTCGGGAGACCCTATTTGCTCTTCAAGCTTAAGTTTGGAGTACGTATAACAAGCGATACAAAGCAAGGAAACGGAAGGCAATAGGGAGTCGGATTGCAGAATAGTACCGATGAAGCAGGGTAATGCCTGATGAGGAAAGGCTGCAACATATTATCACCCTTGCAAAGGGAAACATTATCTACACATGGAGGTAGATGTGTTTTGCAAGCTTAAAGTGCATAGTGTAGCTTCCTATTTGTGCATAGGACACTCGCCTTCATTTTCACTCTATTTTTTCCTTAATGCTTCAGCCAATCTATTGCTATCTCCTGGGAATGATATTATATTGGCATGATGTACAAGTCTGTCTACCAACGCTGCTGTCAGCTTTGTATCTCCAAATATAGATGTCCATTGTCCAAATTCTAAATTTGTTGTAACTATAACGCTCTGCCTTTCATAACAATCCGCCACTATATTAAACAGTAGCTCTGAGCCTACTTGGTCAAAGGGAACATACCCGACTTCGTCTAAAATGATAATGTCTTTCTTTTTCAATATACTTTTAAATCGCCTTATATTTCCTTGCTTAAATTTATCCTTTAAGGTTTCTACCAGTTCCGATACTCTAAAGAATTGTACACTTAAACCTTTTCTACAAGCTTCCACTGCAAGGGCTCCAGCCATGTGCGATTTGCCAGTTCCTACGTTCCCTATCATAATTACGTTCTCTTTTTTACTAACCCATTCAAGGGATAATAGCCTTTCTTTGTTGCATATTGATGGAAAAAGTATTTCTTCAAATCGATAACTTTCAAAGGTTTTTATCTGTGGGATATTTGAATCCTTCAAAAGCTTACCAAGCCTTGCTCTTTTTCTCCCTTCAATCTCTGAACTGAATAACTTGTAGGCATACTCTTTAAGATTCGTATCTGAAGCTGCTATTATATCGTTTATATATGCAATTTTTAGTTGCTTACATAATTCTTGTATTGAGGCATTATCCATTTATTACACCTACCTTTGAAAGAAGATCATATTTGTTAAGACTGGTTTCTAATTCTTTGATCTCTTTTGGTGTGTAATTTTCATCTAGCTTGTTTTTATAGCTATAGCTATGTCCGTTCATTATATGCAGCATTGATGTAATCATAGATACAGTTGAATTATCCTTAAACCTTTCTAAGCACTCATTTATCTCATTAACTTTATATACTTGAAGCCAACTAATACAGGCGGCTATCCGCTCTCTTCTATTATCCGTGTCCTCTATACATATATATTCCCTTAATTCCTTGGGAAGCATCTTGGCAAATTGAGAATGGGTTACACTGCGTGGCTTTTTGCTATATCCTTTGAATACTTCTATCCAAGGTACTTCCTGAACTTTTTTAGTATAGGGTCTAGGCATTGAGACTAGAAGCGTATAGTCATTATCAAGGACTTCTATCTTATCCCACATTATCTTTACAGGCAAATATGTTCCAGGCTTTACTCCGAAAACTGTTATAGCAGTCTTGTCCACCTTAACTTCCCCATAATTATTTACAAGCATACTCTCAAGCCTATATACCTCATAAGCATCGTCAGGGAGTTTTCTTAGTAACTTTTTCTCTTCCAACCAAAGTTCTTGAATCTTTACTTCTTTTTCATAGTGCACCCTATTCATATCAAGTTTTGTTCGTTCATCAAGCTCTGCTTCTAGCTTTTCAAAGCTTTCAAATATTGGTATAGGCACACAGAAATTACGTCTTGTATAACCACACTTATTCTCGACATTGCCTTTTTCATTACCCCTAAAAGAGTTGCAAAACACTGACTTAAAGCCATAATGGCATTTGAACTTTAAAAAGCTGTCTGTAAGTATTCTATCTCCATCTTTCTCTATGTGAGCTACTGCTGCCGACAGACTGTCAAACCATATTGTATGAGGTATTCCCCCTGACTTAAGAAAAAGCTTTTTTAATCCTTCCAAGAAACATTCTTTGTTTTCTGAAGGGACCAGCTGAACAAAGGCAGCATTGCTATATGGATAAGATAATACTAGTACCTTACAATCTACAAACTCTGCATTCTCGCTAACCTTCATTGTATAAAAGTCTACCTGAGCTTCACCCATTGGATGATCCAGTCTTGTAAATGCTTCTATAGCTTCTAACTTCATGTGCTTCTTTTTCTTTTCAACATATGTACATACAGTTCTATATCCACCAGTAAAACTATGTTCCTCGCATAATCTGTTGTAAATTGCTTTTGCAGTATGCCGTTGCTTTTTAGATATGAGTTGGTCTTCTAATAGCCAAGTATCTACAATGTCTTTGTAGACTTCCATTACAGGCGACACACGGCTTGCTCTAACCAATGCTTTATTCCAGTTATCCTTATCTGCATACTTTTTAGCAGTTCTCCAGTTAACACCTAAATTTTCTTTGATCTCTGATATACTTAAATCCTCAAATTCTCTAAGATATTTGATATACTCTTGTTGAGGCACTTTCAACATTCCTTTCATTCCCCCTCACTGTTTTCTTGCAAATTCAACGATAAGGGTTATTTTGGGTGTTGGCAAGTGTCTTTTTTAGCTTTTTAGCTCTGCACTTTTAGGCGGCTACTCTC
>JBAVGO010000137.1:0-13846 GCA_049684915.1 Lutisporaceae bacterium
GGGGGTAAGGTTGCCCTAGGTGATGATCCTGTAGAAGTAGCAAACAATATCGAAGCACATATATTATCAAAGAGGAAAAAGCTAGGTTTAAATTAAAAAATAAAAGGCAGCTCGATTAATAGGAACATTGATTGAGTTGCCTTTTTTTGGTGAAGTATAAAAGAAAGCTCTTGATTGTGGTTTATATAGTTAGTATACTAACTATATGCTAGGAGGAACAATTTATGGGCAGTAACAATAAGCTATCAGCTTACGATATTACTTCGACACAGTGGAGAGTGCGAAACACATAGAGGGGAGAAATAATTTTGGATCGTTCAAAACAATTAGGAGAAGATAAGGTTTTAAGCCTTTTGATAAGATTTTCTATACCGGCAATAATAGGTATGCTTGTAAATGGTCTATATAATATAGTAGATAGAATTTTTATAGGTAATGGGGTAGGCTCGTTAGGTATAGCGGGAGCGGCTATAGGCTTTCCGATTATGCTAATACTTATGGCTTGTTCAATGCTTGTTGGTATAGGTGCGAATTCATTAGTAGCTATAAGACTTGGAGAACAGAAAAAGGATGAAGCGGAGCAAATTATGGGCAATGCTTTAGTATTGCTAGTGGGATTAGCTCTTGTTATCTCAGCTGCAGGATTAGTATTTATGAATCCGTTACTTAGGCTATTTGGTGCAAGCGAGGAAGTGCTTCCATATGCAAGAGAATATTTAAGAATTATTCTCTGGGGTGCAGTTTTTCAATCAGTGGGCATGGGTATGAATAACTTCATACGCTCAGAAGGAAATCCTAAGCTGGCTATGGTTACTATGCTGATTGGTGCAATTTTGAATATAATTCTAGACTATGTATTTATATTTATATTTGGATGGGGTATTGCTGGAGCAGCATATGCTACTATCTTTTCGCAGGCTGTATCTGCAGCTTGGGTGCTTTACCATTTCATGAGCGGTAGAAGTGTACTGAAGCTGTATACAAAGAATTTAGCACTTAAGCTAAGCATCGTAGGTAAGATTTTTGCTATTGGAGTTGCACCTTTCCTTCTACAGGTAGCAGCTAGTGTATTAAATGCCATAATGAATAAAAGTCTTAATACTTACGGAGGAGATATAGCGATATCAGGAATGAGTGCTGTTTCAAGTATAGCAATGTTGTTTCTGATGCCTATCTTTGGGATAAATCAAGGAGCACAGCCTATAATAGGATATAACTATGGGGCAAAAAATTATGACCGAGTGAAGAATACACTTAAGCTTGCAATATTGGCTGCAACTGTATTAGTAGTGTCGGGTTTTGTTATTACACGACTATACCCTGAGCAGCTTATAGCAGTATTCAATAGAGAGGATAAGGAGCTTATAGCGTTTGGTTCTCATGCACTTAAAGTATTTCTGATATTCATGCCGATAATAGGCTTCCAGATAGTGTCGTCCAACTATTTTCAAGCTGTAGGCAAGCCATTGCAGGCCAGCTTATTAAGCTTATCAAGACAAGTGCTGGTATTGATACCTGCTATGCTTATACTTCCAAGATTCTATGGGCTTGAAGGGGTACTATATGCGGGACCTCTTTCAGACGTGGTATCCTCCTTAATAACAGGAGTATTTCTGTTCTATGAATTAAGACAGCTGAGGGATAAGCATAAAGAACGTATTGGTATGAATGAAGCATAGATTTCCCATGTAAGTCATAATGTATGATGGGAGTGGTGAAGATGAAAAAGATTTTTTGGGTTTTAATAGCAATTACTTTACTTGTCGGCTGTACAGATTATCAAGCTGCTCGGGTTAGACAACTTTCGACAATGCCTGTTAAACCAATCAGTCTGATTAATGAACAGGGAAATACTATAGAAGAGAGAATACAAACTCCGGCTGGTTTTGATAGAATAACGGTAGAAGAAAATTCTTTTGGAGATTATTTAAGAGGCTTTCCTCTTAAGACTCATGGTTCCACCGTGAAATATTATAACGGAAATATCAAGTCAACTGAGGTTTATGTTGCTGTTCTAGATATTGATATTGGAGATAAAGATCTTCAGCAGTGTGCAGATGCAGTAATGCGCCTTAGAGCTGAGTATCTTTATCAAAAGGGTGAATATGATAATATACACTTCAATTTTACAAATGGGTTTAGAGCAGATTATTCTAAATGGAGAAGTGGTTATAGGGTAGCTATAAATGGAAATAATACATCATGGGTTAAAAAGAACGTCACATCTGATGATTATCAAAGCTTCAGAAAGTATCTTGATGTAGTTTTTGCCTATGCAGGGACGCTGTCCTTGTCAAAGGAGCTGCAAAAGGTATCTGTAGAAGATATGCAGATTGGTGATGTGTTCATAAAAGGCGGTTCTCCTGGACACTGTGTTATAGTCGTTGATATGGCTGAAAACATGGAAACAGGTGAAAAGCTATTTCTGCTGGCACAAAGCTACATGCCTGCACAGGATATTCATATATTGAAAAGTACGCAAAATGATGATGGTAATCCGTGGTACTCATTGAAACAGGGTGAGGCATTGGATACGCCAGAGTGGAATTTTAACTCAGAGCAGCTGATGAGGTTTTAAACTAAAGCTTAAAAATTTATATATTTAATTTGTTTGGAGAAGAAAAGTGACAAATATTAGAAAAAGTATAACAGAGCTTATTGGCAATACGCCAATGCTATTGGTGGAAAACTACAATAAGCGGTACAATCCTGATGCAGCAATCATAGCAAAGCTGGAATGCTTCAACCCCGGTGGCAGTGTGAAGGCTAGAATAGGCTACGCTATGATTAAGGATGCAGAGGAAAAGGGTTTATTAAAAAAGGATAGTATAATAATAGAGCCTACAAGTGGTAATACGGGCATAGCACTTGCCTTTGTAGCTGCTACAAAAGGCTATAGGATAATATTGACCATGCCAGAAACAATGAGCATAGAGAGAAGGAGCCTACTTTCAGCCTTCGGAGCAGAGCTTGTGCTGACACCTGGAGCAGAAGGGATGACTGGAGCAATAAGAAAGGCTGAGGAGCTGGCGGCTGAAATACCAAACTCCTATATACCACAGCAATTTAAAAATCCTGCGAACCCTGAATTTCATAGAAACACTACAGCAGAAGAAATATGGAGAGATACTGAGGGTAGTGTGGATATCTTTGTAGCTGGTGTAGGAACAGGTGGAACAATAACAGGTGTAGGAGAAGTGCTTAAGAAAAAGAATCCTAATATAAGGATTGTAGCTATCGAACCTGCGGACTCCCCAGTGCTATCTGGCGGCAAGGCGGGATCACACGAGCTCCAAGGTATAGGGGCAGGCTTTGTGCCTGATGTATTGAATACAAAGATAATAGATGAAATCATTCAAGTAAGACATGAGGCTGCTTTTGAAGCAGTAAGAAGACTTGTAAAATCAGAGGGCTTGCTGGCAGGGATATCCTCAGGAGCGGCACTGCATGGAGCTACAGAGCTTGCAAGAAGACCTGAGAACAAAGGAAAGAGTATTGTAGTAATACTTCCTGATACAGGAGAAAGATATCTTAGTACACAGCTATTTCAAATGAGTTAGCAACAACTTTTCATGTGAGCTTCGCAAAACTACTTTAAGTGGTTAATAAAAAAGCAAGGTTGGGTCTGTGAAAAAAGTCTGTAGAATATAGGATTCTAAGATAAAATCAAAATTATAGGAAGCTTTTTAATTTTCTGTGCAAAACAGGAAGGAATTATAAGATGCAGTTTAAAGAAGCGAAAGCTATATTATCAGCTCATAATGGAATGAACATATATCGAGGCTGCACTCATGGATGTATTTATTGTGATTCTAGAAGTACATGCTATAACATGGATCACAAGTTTGAGGATATTGAAGTTAAAATAAACGCACCAGAGTTATTAGAAAATGCACTAAAGAGAAAAAGAAAAAAATGCATGATAGGAACAGGAAGCATGAGTGACCCCTACATACATTTAGAAGACTCACTGAAGCATACTAGACACTGCTTAGAGATTATCGAAAGATATGGATTTGGACTAAGTATATTGACAAAATCAGATAGAATTCTTCGTGACCTTGATATATTAAAGAAAATTAATGAAAAGACAAAATGTGTCGTTCAAATGACACTTACAACATATGACGAAAAATTATGTAAAATTATAGAACCAAATGTTTCTACAAGTAGGGAAAGATTTGAAGTATTGAAGATAATGCAAGACAATAATATTCCTACCGTTGTTTGGATTGATCCAATTTTACCGTTTATAAATGATACCAGTGATAATTTGCGAGGAATATTGGATTATTGTATAAAGGCAAAAGTATATGGCATTATTTGCTTTGGGATGGGATTAACATTAAGAGATGGTAATAGAGAATATTTTTACAAAAATCTAGACGAACACTTTCAAGGGTTGAAAGAAAAATATAAAAGAAAATATGGTAATTCTTATGAAATAATAAGTGATAATAATAATGAATTGATGACAATTTTTTATGAAGAGTGTAGTGAAAATCATATTGTTTGCAATAATGATAAAGTATTTAAATATTTACATGAATTTGAAGATAAACAAGCGGGAGAACAACTTAGCATGTTTTGAAAAATTTTTCATAAAATAACAAAAACAAAGCTATTAAGAGGATATTTACTTCTTAATAGCTTTGTTTTTTTGTTTATCCTATAATTTACAACTATCTAAACGCATATAATCTATAGATTGTGTTTATAGGAGGGATGGACATGTGGTCAAACTATTTTAATATTCCGACAGCTACAGGCATGTGCTGTCGCTGTCCATACTTGCATTATTGCAGTAGTATGAGAAGCAGTCGTCAAAAAGAATTTACTATAGATGAGCTTGCACAGTATGATGGAAGCGGCGGAAAGCCTGCATATGTGGCAGTAGCAGGCATAGTATATGATGTCAGCATGAATCCTGCATGGGGCGGTGGCAGTCATTTTGGCTTGATTGCAGGCAAGGATCTGACTGCACAGTTTGAAGGCTGTCACCAGATGAATGCAATATTGGCAAAGCTGCCTAAGGTAGGAGTGCTTAAATAAACTGGAGGAGTGGCATATGGAAGGATTTTGCTGTCCTGTAATTGATTCGAAAGGCAAGACTGCGAGAGAACTAATGAATATGACCGCAAAGGAAGTATCAGAGGGCAGAAGAAAAAAGATGAATCTAATATGGCTGGAAGCTACAGGCTGTTCAGGTAACATCATTTCACTGCTAGATGCAAAGTATCATGATTTATTGTTTTTTCTTAACAGTGTAGTTGATATAAAGTATTCAAATAGCTTGATGGCAGCAGAGGGACAGCTGGCATATCAGCAGTTTGTAGATACTCTTTCCACTGAATTTATATTGGTCGTGGAAGGAGCAGTGGCTACCAAAGCAGAGGGTAGATACAACATATTAGCTCGTGACAATGGCAGACCTGTTACCTCTATGGAAGCTGTGCAATTGGCAGGTAGCAAAGCAAAGTACATTGTAACTGCTGGGGTTTGCTCAAGCTATGGAGGGGTCTCCGCTGCAAGTCCTAACCCTTCGGGCTCGGTATCAGTGCCGGATTTTTTAAAGAAGGAAGTTATCAGAGTACCAGGCTGTCCTGGGCACCCTGAATGGATAATTGGTACCATTGCACACCTAGTTTATCTTGGACGTCCTGAGACTGACGAGGAAGGAAAGCCTTTGATGTTTTATAATATTACTATTCATGATCGATGCAGTAGAAGATCGTTTTTTGACAGGGGAATATTTGCTTCCAAGCTTGGAGATAAGGAATGCATGTTTAAGCTTGGCTGTAGGGGTCCTATAACTAAGACAGACTGCCCTATTAGGGAGTGGAATCATAATGTGAATTGGCCTGTTGAAGATAACACACCCTGCATAGGCTGTGCAAGACGTGGCTTCCCAGATGGCATGGAACCCTTTGTCAGATATTGATTTCTTAGGAGGATAATATGGCAAATACAGTTGTAATAAACCCTGTTACAAGGATTAGTGGTTTTCTTGAGATAGAAGTTCAGGTAGAGAGGGGCAAGATAGTAAACGCTAAAAGCAGCGGTATGTTGTTTCGTGGCTTTGAAAAAATGCTTAAAGGAAAGTCACCCCTAGATGCTATTTATTTTACACAGAGAATATGTGGGATATGTTCTACTGCACACTCTATGAGCTCATCTCTTGCCTTAGAAAACGCTCTGGGTATACTGCCAGGTTTCTCAAATAAAGTTATCAGAGAATTTGTGCATGGCTGCGAGTTTTTACAAAACCATATAAGACATTTTTATCAGTATACCTTGCCTGATTACGTCAGTGGCCCTGCAATACATCCTCTGTATGTGGTATCCCATAGCGATTTCAGATTACCTAAGAAGTTAAATGATGAACTGGCACAGCACTATGTTGCATCCTTGGAATACAGCAGCTTAGCCCATGAGATGCTAGCTATACTTGGGGGTAAGGCACCTCATAATCACGGAATTTTTGTGGGAGGTATAACCTCTGAGATAGACGCTTCAAAGCTTGTGAGCTTAAAGTCGATACTTAAAGCTATTGTTGAATTTGTGGAAACAGTAATGATTCCTGATGCATATATATTAGGTCAATACTACCCTGAATATTACCAAATGGGTGTGGGACATAAAAATCTCATGACCTATGGAGTGTTTGATTATCCAGAAGCTAATAGCATCTATTATACAAAACCGGGTGTATATGTAAATGGAGGTATGTGCGGCTTTGATGCAAGAGCTATTAGCGAGGATGTCCAAAAATCCTGGTACGTATCAGATAAGGTGCAGAATATGCCCTTAGATACTGTGACAGAGGAAGACCCCTACAAGGAAGGAGCATACACTTGGATAAAGGCTCCAAGGTATAACGGTCTGCCTATGGAGGTAGGACCTTTAGCAAGAATGTTTATCAGTGGAAGCTATGTAAGAGGGATATCTACCATGGACAGAACTATTGCAAGGGCTTTAGAAGCAAAAAAGGTTGGTGACATCATGAGGAATATACTTGAGCTGATACCTACCTATAGACCAAACCAAAAGCAGTATGAGATGCCTGTCAGAGCAATTGGTGAAGGATTAATTGATACAACTAGAGGTGCTTTAGGACATTGGATATCAATTGAGGAAAAGGTTATAAAAAATTATGGAATTATTACACCTACTGCATGGAATCTGTCTCCCCAAGATTCTAAGGGTATAAAGGGTACTATTGAAAGTGCACTCCTAGGCACCGATATTGAGGATTTAGACAGTCCTGTGGAAATTGGCAGGATAGTAAGAAGCTTTGATCCCTGTGTATCCTGTGCAACTCATTTGTATTCAAAGGGCAAAGACTCCATCCAGATAAGGCTGATGTAGTGCTGTGATGAGTATTAAGCTAATTGCCATAGGAAACCGAATGATGGGAGATGACGGTGTTGCAGTAGCAGTAGTAGAACAGTTATTTCACAGCTTAGATGAGCTTGAAATCGAGGTGATAATAGGAGAGACTGATACAGATTATTGCATGGCTCACATTGAAGAGGGTGACATATTGTTAATACTTGACGCAGGATACAGTGGAAGGACTGTAGGTAGGGTATGGTCTGTATCACTCCTTGAAGCTATACAGACTGCTAATATATGTAGCTCTCAGCATGATGTGGATATAATAAACGCTATGAAGATAAAAGGACTAAAGGTATCAGGGTTATTAATTTGCATTGAGGTATCGGACATATGCTTTAGGTGGGGTCTAAGTACGGAGCTAAAACAAAGACTCCCGGAAATTTGTAGTGAAATAAACGATTTGATTATTAAATATAGAAGGGAGTTAGAAAATGCATGATAGTTTTTTGCTTCATAAGTTAGCAGCATCCCTGCAAAGAATCTGTGATGAAAATAGGTTGGGCAATATAAAAGAACTAGAAATAGAGGTAAGTGCTGACAGCCATATAACAAGTGAAGATTTGAAGGAACATCTGATTGAGATAATCCCTTTACTTATTAGCAAGGAAACTGAGATTAGAATAAGAAAGACAGCACTTGAGACGCAGAATGCCATCATATATATGCTTAAGGGTGATAGCCTTGAAGCTTGAAAGAGATGAGCTAACTAGATATATAATCACCTTGTGCGGTATTGTACAAGGAGTAGGCTTTAGACCCTATGTACACGGTAAGACAGCAGCACTTGGAATAAAGGGGTATGTAAAAAACGTGGGAACCAGTCTTTTTATCGATGCAGAGGCTCCAAAGTATATCATCAAAGAGTTTTTAGAGAATCTATTGAAATCACCTCCACCCTTGGCACAAATTGAGACGGTAAGCATAAGAAAACAGGAAATAAGGCACTGGCAGAGCTTTGACATATTAAAAAGTGACAGCATTGATGAAGAGCTTTCTTTTATACCAAGAGATATTGCCATTTGTGAAAGGTGTAGGCAGGACATATTTGATGAGAGCAGTAGGTGGTTTGGCTACGCCTTTACCAATTGTACCGACTGCGGACCAAGATATTCAATAATAAAAGAGCTACCCTATGACAGGCGTAATACCTCTATGGGCAGCTTTAAAATGTGTCTGTCTTGCAGTGAAGAGTATAACGAGCCAAGCTTAAGCAGTAGAAGGTTTCATGCACAGCCTGTATGTTGTATAGAATGTGGACCGATACTGCAACTGGTAAATAAGTCGGGAGAACCGATACAATGCTGCGACATAATAAAAAAGTCAGCAGAGCTGCTTAAGCAAGGATTTATACTTGCGGTAAAAGGGATAGGTGGTTTTCATCTGATGTGTGATGGCGAGAATGAGCAAGTCATCGCTGTTTTGAGAGACAGGAAGAGGAGACCTCATAAGCCTCTAGCATTGATGGCAAAGAATTTAGTCGTTATTAAGCAATGGTGCGTGTTGGATGACCTTGAAGCAGAACTTTTACAGAGCCCATCAAGTCCTATAGTGCTTTTAAATAAGAAAAATAATTGTGATTTACCAGCATTAATTGCACCTGATACACATAAAGTTGGAATGATGCTTCCTTATACTCCACTGCAGCATCTATTGTTTAAGGAGGATATAAACTGCCTGGTAGCAACCAGCGGCAATATAAGCGGCGCTCCTATAGAGTATGATAATGCAGAAGCTCTAGGCAAGCTGGGTCAGGTAGCAGATTATTTCTTGCTTAATAATCGTGATATTAATATACCTGTTGATGATTCAGTAGTTAAGGTATTCCGAGGGCATAAGCAGGTATCAAGGGCAGGCAGGGGATATACACCATTTAGCTTAAGTCTAGGGACAAAGCATCAGCTTGCAGCTATGGGAGCAGAGCAAAAAGCTTCTGTCAGCCTATCAAAAGGTGGTTACATATATTTGAGTCAATATCTGGGGGATCTAAAAAGTCCTCAGGCATACGACACCTATAAAAAAGTCCTTGATAATCTGTTAAGGCTTACAAAAGTAAAGCCTATTGCCTATATCCATGACCTACATCCAGATTATCTATCAACTAAATATGCCATGGAGCAAAAAGAGGATAAGCTTGCAATCCAGCATCACTTTGCGCATATGTCATCCTGTATTGCAGAGCATAAGCTGAAGAAGCCTGTAATAGGAGTGATATATGATGGCACAGGTTTGGGGGATGATGGTAAAATCTGGGGTGGCGAGTTTTTGGTGGGAGACCTCAAGAGCTATAGAAGGGCAGGACATCTAAGATATGTAAAGCTTCAAGGTGGAGATACAGCAGTAAAAGAGCCTTGGAGAACAGCTGTTAGCTATATGTATCCTTTAGGCTTGATGGAAAGAGATTTGTTTAGGGACATGGACAGCTTTGCCTTAGAACTGGTAATAAATGCTCTAAAGGCAGATTTTAATTGTTATGAAACCTCAAGTATGGGAAGGCTCTTTGATTGTATAGCTGCTATGCTTGGATTATGCTATAAAGTAACCTACGATGCTCAAGCAGCAGTAATGCTGGAGAATGTTTCAGATCCCTATGTGCAGGAGAGCTACAGCTACAACATATATACTGAGGGAGCTTGCTTGCAGATTGACTATCAAGGGCTGATAAGAGAGGTGTTTGGGGATATAAGGAAAGGGAAAAGTGTAGCAGAAGTAGCTGGTAAATTTCATAATACGGTAGCCGACTTTACGGTAGAGACAGTGATTAATATTAGCAAGCTTTACAGTATAAGGGATGTAGTGCTGAGTGGAGGCTGCTTTGAGAACAGCCTGTTGCTGGGAAAGGTACTAGATGGACTGGAAAACCAAGGCTTTCATGTATATTTCAATGAACTTGTGCCCTGCAATGACGGAGGTATATCCTTGGGTCAGCTTGCAGCGGCAGATAGTATACTTCGGGGGTGATTTTATGTGTCTTGCTATACCTGGAAGAGTTGTCAGTATAGAAAAAGATTTTGCGGTTATAGATATGCTAGGTTTTGAAAGTGAGGTTTTTGTTGCTTTGATTTGTGAGGTACAGGTGGATGATTATGTGTTGGTACATGCAGGCTGTGCTATAGAAAAAATAGATCAGCAGTCATTTGATTATTTTAATAGCCTTTGTGAGGAAATGTTAAGAGAGGATGTCTATGAACAGTGATGTAATAAAGCGACTTATAGATAATATAAATGGAAAAGCAAATCGAGATATAAGACTGATGGAGGTTTGTGGGACACATACCCAATCAATTGCCAAAGCAGGACTTGCTAACGTTCTTTCACCTCATATTAAGCTTATATCAGGTCCTGGATGCCCTGTTTGTGTAACAGGGGAAGGTTATATAGATGCTGCAATAAAACTGCTACAACAAAAAGACACAATAATTGTATCCTTTGGAGATATGCTTAGGGTCAAGGGGAGTAGCGAAAGTTTGGAAGACTGTATGGAGTTAAAAGAACGAATCAGAGTAGTATATACTCCTTTTATAGCACTTGATATTGCAGAACAGAACAGGGACAAGGAAGTAGTCTTCCTAGCTGTGGGCTTTGAAACTACGGCACCTATAATAGCCGCACTGGTCAAGCTGGCAAGAGATAGACGCCTTAGTAATATATCTTTCCTAATAGGCTTGAAGCTGATGCCGCCAATACTTGAAGTTGTACTGTCTATGGAAGGAAGTAGATTAGATGGGCTTATTTGTCCTGGACATGTTGCCTCCGTTATGGGAGCTGACTATTTTAGCTTTATCCCTGAAAGCTATGGAATGTCGGCTGTAATCAGTGGCTTTGAGCAGATAGATGTAGCAGCGGCAGTTCATTGGCTAGTGCAGAACATCACCACTCAGGAGAAAAGCAAGCTTTTCAATATATATGGAAGATGTGTACAAGACAAGGGTAATAAAATCGCAAAGAAATTGATACTAGAGGTATTTCAAGAAAGGGACGGATACTGGAGGGGAATAGGTCATGTCATAGCTTCTGAGCTATCACTTAGAGAGGAATACAGAGCTATGGATGCAGAACATAGATTTGGTATATTAATTGAGCATAAGGTGCTGTCCACAAGCTGTCAATGTGGTGAAATAATAATAGGAAACAAAAGCCCTATAGAGTGCAGGTTGTTTGGATTGGCTTGTACTCCTGAGAACCCTAAAGGTCCCTGCATGATTTCCTCTGAGGGCTCATGTTCTATTTACTACAGATACAAAAGGAGTTGTGAGTGATGGTAGATTATGTAAAGCTTCAGCAGGGCTGTGGGGGAAAGCCTACAGCCAAATTGATAAAGGAGATATTTTATAAGCATTTTGATAATGATATATTGCTACAGGGCTTTGACTCAGCTTTGCTGGAAATACCAGCTAGCCACCTTGCCTTTACTACAGACTCTTTTATTGTTAAGCCACATTTTTTTGCTGGTGGTGATATAGGAAAGTTAGCTATTTGCGGCACTGCCAATGACCTGTCAGTATGCGGAGCCAAACCCCTTTATTTAAGCTGTGCAGTTATAATTGAGGAAGGCTTCCCTTTGTACAGCTTGGATAGGATTGTAAAATCTATGGCTAAAACTGCGGAGGAGTTACAGCTTAAAATTGTAACTGGTGATACTAAGGTAGTACAAAAGGGCTGGGCAGACGGAATTTATATAAATACCTCTGGTATTGGAACCATAATTGACAGCTATAGACCCAAGAAAATTAAAGCAGGAGATGCAATAATACTATCGGGAGGCATTGGAGAGCATGGTGCAGTGGTAGCGATAGAGCGATTTGGTATCAAATCAAAAGTGAGCTTTCAAAGTGACTGTACAGCTGTATTTCCTTTAATTGAGCAGCTGAGAGCTTATCTTGGAGATATAAAGCTGATGAAGGATCCCACTAGAGGTGGAGTGGCTACGGCTTTGAATGAAATTGCCGAATATGCAGACTTGGGAGCAAGGATATATGAGGAAGCTATACCGATAAAGCAGGAAGTAAAAGCTGTATGCGATATGCTGGGCTTGGATGCTATGTATCTTGCCTGTGAGGGAAGAGCTGTGATGGTAGTGGAGGGCAGTAAGGCAAAGGAAATACTTGATAGCCTTAGACAGCTGGAGTGCGGCAGTAAAGCAGAAATTATAGGAAAATTTGAAGATAGATATAACAAGCTGGTATACATAGAAAATTCTTTTGGCAGTAGTAGGATAATATCTTCTCTAGAAGGTGACTTGCTTCCGAGAATTTGTTAAAAAGATATAAAAAAGTTTGGAACTTTTTTGAAATTCTTTCGTCTATAAATAAGATGTTTTTATGGGAGGCGATTGAATGAAGAACAGTAGAGGTCAATTAGCACTAATATTAATTTTAATGTTTGCCTTATTCCTGCAAATTGAAGGAGTTATACCTGACATATTCGCAGGCAGTGATGAGCCCATAGTAATAACCAATGAGAAGGAAGGGCTGGAGTTTAGCGCGGTTTTTGACAGCGGAGGCTTTAAAGAAAAGGATGAATTGATAGTAAAGGCAACTATATCAAATAAAAGTAATAAGGCGATTCGTTATTATGCAGGCACATCTTCCTACGGCATACGAGGAGCTTTGGGGGTAGCATTGTATTCTCTAGATGGAAAGTCAAGGTTTACGGATAAGTTTGACATAGAAACTGTCGGTACTAGAACAGATGCTTCGGTATTGAATGGTGAGCTTTTACCGGGTAAAACCATAAGCTGTGAATTTTCCATGCTTCCATATTTTGTGGATAAAGGAACAAAGCATAACGTTTCTTCAGGAGAATATATGCTTAAGCTTTGGTACAGCAAAGATACCGAGGGTTCTATAGAGACAGAATTTCCTGTAACGTTAACAAAGCTATTTGGTAAGATGTATTTAAAAAGTTAAGATATTTAACTGAAGTAGGTTAAGAGCCTACTTATTTTATTTACTATTTTAAGTTAGACTTTTGTGTGGTAATATAATACAAAGTGTGTTTGAATTTTTGAATAGGGAGAAATGGTATAATGAAATGGCTTAACAAATTAGAAAGAGTTCTAGGAAGGTTTGCAATAAAAAACCTTATGATGTATATTGTTCTACTTAATGGAGTAGCATTTATACTGATAAAACTTGATACTACAGGAACTTTTAATTCTATGCTAATGCTTGATCCACATCTGGTTTTTAAGGGAGAGGTATGGAGGCTGATATCCTTTATTTTTATACCACCAAGCACAGATCTATTGTGGGGATTTTTAATCTTATATTTCTACTACAATATAGGAATTGGTTTAGAGCATGAATGGGGAACCTTTAAGTTTAATATATATTATTTACTGGGGATGCTGGGTACCATAGTAATATCCTTGATATTTGGATTTCAGACAACTTCTTTGTACATAAATCTATCGCTTTTCTTGGCATTTGCAAGGATTTATCCAGACTAT
>JBAVGO010000138.1:0-3059 GCA_049684915.1 Lutisporaceae bacterium
GAGATCAGTAGTGTAGGTACAGCAAACATGGACATAAGAAGCTATATGTTAAACTATGAGGTAAATACTGTAATTTATGACAAAGAGATAACGGTTCAATTAAACCGAGATTTTGAGGAGGACTTAAAAAGCAGTATACTTATTACTAATGAGTATTTTGATAGAATGCCTATATATTTAAAATTCATACAATCCTTAGCAAGAGTCATATCTTATCTATTATAATAATATGTAATGTAACTAATTTGCTTCACCTCGCATATATTGTATATATATGTTTTTTACTATATTTTGTATAACAATTTATAAAGAGGTGAGCATATTTTGATAATACATGTGGTTAAACCTGGGGAAAGCTTGTACTCAATCGCAAGATTTTATGGTGCATCCCCAAATAAAGTCGCTACAGAAAATGAGCTATCTGATCCCAACAGATTGGTAATAGGACAAACATTAGTTATTACGGAAGGAACATCAAGACATAGAGTTCAACCAGGACAGACTATATATCAGATTGCAAATCAGTATGGTGTCAGTATTAGTGCAATAAGGGCGGCTAATCCACAGATTACTAACATAGCACTGATATACCCTGGACAAATAATAAATATTCCTATAAGACAGCAAAAAAGAGGAACAATTGAAGTTAACGGATATGCATTCCCGAATATTAATGTTGATGTGCTTCGCAAAACTCTACCATATCTAACCTATTTAAGCATTTTCAGTTATGAGGTAAATCCTGATGGTACTTTTAAGCCCATAAATGATCAAGCACTTATTACTGCGGCAAAAGCGGCAAAAGTCGCACCTTTAATGGTTATTACTAATATAAGTGAAGGTGGATTTAGCAGTGATTTAGCAAAAACAATACTAACAAATAAAACTATACAGGATAAGCTTTTAAATAACGTTATAGAAAACATGAAAAGCAAGGGGTATCATGGTCTAGATGTGGACTTTGAGTTCATATATCCCGAAAATAGGGAGGACTATAATAATTTCCTGAGAAACGCAGCTAGCAAGCTTAGACCGCTGGGCTTTACGCTTACGACAGCAGTAGCACCAAAGACATCGGCTGATCAAAAGGGCTTGCTGTATGAAGCCCATGACTATCCTGTTCATGGAGCATTAACTGACCACGTAATTCCTATGACTTATGAATGGGGATATACCTATAGTCAACCTAGGGCAGTAGCACCAATTAATGAGGTTAGAAAGGTAATAAATTATGCAGTGTCTGCAATCCCTAGAAAGAAGATATTAATGGGTATTCCAAACTATGGCTATGATTGGACTCTGCCTTATGTTAAAGGAACTGCAGCAAAATCAGTATCCAATACACAGGCAGTTGATATTGCAAGAGACAGAGGAGCTGTCATAAAGTATGACACTGTTTCAAAGTCGCCATACTTTAATTATTATGACACAAATAAGAAACAGCATGAGGTGTGGTTTGAAGATGCAAGAAGCATACAGGCGAAGCTGGAATTGGTTGATGAAATGGATCTTGGTGGAGTAAGCTATTGGACCATAAATAGATTCTTCCCACAAAACTGGCTGGTACTAAACTCTATGTTTGATATTGCAAAGGTAGAGTAGTTAAATATAACTATAAATTGAAGCCCTTCTATTATTAAAAATTAGAAGGGCTTCAATTTTTTTATACTACTCTAATAGCAAACTCTGGACAAACAGGAGTGCAATATCCGCAGGTTATACATAGGCTCTTGTTTATACTTGCTTTTTTTTCTTCGTCGAAGTTTATTGCTTTATTTGGACATGTAGCAATACATTTACCGCAGCTTTTACATAATGCTCTGGAGACCAATGCCTTCTTTAAGCTTGCTACAGAATTAGATAAATCCTTAACTTCTTCTCCTGAGAAATATGATACGTTGTACAAAACCTCTTCTAAGCTAGTCATGCCTATAGCAATTGAAGCGTAAGCTTCAATGCTTTTTGCAAATTCTAAAGCTTGCTTATATTGTCTTATCAAGCCGCCGCCTGCCAGAACCTTCATAAGATATATACCTTTACCAGCCTTATGAACCTTCTTTATGGCAGCTATCATTTCTTCTTTAGTTCCGTCTATTATGCCTCGTCCCTTCATATTTATTATTGGAAATACAACATCAATCAACTGGTGCTCAGCAGCTATGTTTGTTACTGCTATACTGTGGGTAGAGATTCCAATAGCTTTTATCTTACCTTGCTTTTTCATATCTACCAAACATTTCAGAGCATCAGCATAAACCTCAAAAGCATCTGCTCCTTCTCTGGCTGCGTGTAAATGAAAAATGTCTATATAATCTACATTCAACAATTCTAAAGCTTCATTTACTGCTGCTTCCATACCTTCATAAGTTTTCTTATTTGATTTTGAAGCTATAATAGGTCTGATACCTGTATTCTTTATTGCTATAGCAATAGGCTCGTATGTTTTATACATTTCTGCTGTATCTATAAAGTTTACACCTTTTTTTAGAGCAAGCTCAATTATCCTTGAATTTTCCTCTATGCTTAAGTTTTTTTGGATGGGACCCATAGGTAGGGCTCCAAAACAAAGCTCTGTTACTTCTATCCCTGTTCTGCCAAGAATTCTTTTTTTCATTATATATCACTCCATTACACAATTTATATCTATATATAGTAGCTTAATATATGTAAAATCAGAATTCAATATATATAATTGTAAGAGTTGGGTAAATTAATAAAATAACTATAAATTTATATATGTTTTAATAACCGAAAAAGGATATTTGAATATTGTATAGAATATCAATATATTACACATGATATGACTTTGCTTAAATTGTACATATAATTAGGGAGGGAATCTGATGAATTTATTTGAATATCTAAAAGAACAGGAGATTATTCCAAAACATAAAGCAGAAAAGTTTTCAAAACTGTTGGAAAAGTATGATGAGAACGATGTACTATATGAAGCAGTAATGAATGAAATAGATCTAACAACGGAAGAATATGATGAGATTTTTCAAGAGCTTGAGAAAGAACATTATGTTGATTCGATTTATATAATTCAGTGCCCATAC
>JBAVGO010000139.1:0-2719 GCA_049684915.1 Lutisporaceae bacterium
ATAAAGATAGAGGCTGTAGAAGAAAAAGAATACTACAAGGCTTCATCAGCGCAAAAGAGGCTGTATACGCTACAGCAATTCGACCTAGAAAGTACTGCCTATAACATGTCTGGTGTATTGGAATTAGAAGGCAAACTGGATGTAGAAAGACTAAAAGAAGCCTTCAAAGCACTGATGAAAAGACATGCATCACTAAGAACAAGCTTTAAGATAGTAGAAGAAGAAATGGTACAAAAGATACATCAAGAAGCAGTATTTGAAATAGAACACTGGGATAAATCATCCTCCTTAGCAGCTAAGGAAGAAATAGAAGAAATTACAAAAGGTTTTGTAAGGGCATTTGACTTAAGCAAGGCACCACTATTTAGGGTGGGGCTTATATCTTGTGCAAAAGAAAAGCACATTTTGATGTATGACATGCATCATATAATATCAGATGGAACATCTATGGGGATACTAGTAGATGAATTTATAAAGCTGTACTCAGGAGAAGAACTAAAAGAATTAAAGGTACAGTACATAGACTATTGTGCTTGGCAAGATGGCATAATAAAGAGCGAAATAATGCAGAAGCAGGAAGATTACTGGCTAAAAGAGTATGGGGAAGAAATACCGATACTTAACCTGCCTACAGATTATCCAAGGCCTGTTATACAGAGCTTTGAAGGTGACAGTATATATTTTGAATTAGAAGAAGATATAACAGAAGGCTTGAGAAAGATAGGTAGAGAGACAGGAACAACCTTGTATATGCTGTTGTTGACAGGCTTTAATATATTATTGTCAAAATACACTGGTCAGGAAGATATTGTAGTAGGAAGTCCAATCGCAGGACGACCTCACGCAGACTTGGAGAATATCATCGGCATGTTTGTCAATACACTGGCAATCAGAAGTAACCCAGAGGGCAAAAAGACATATAGAGAATACCTTGATGAAGTAAAAGAAAAATGTCTAAAGGCCTATGAAAATCAAGGCTATCAGTTTGAGGAACTAATAGAGAAACTAAAGGTTAGAAGAGATATGAGCAGAAATGCTTTGTTTGACGTTATGCTGGTATTGCAGAATACAGAGATAAGAGAACTGGCAATAGAGGATTTAAGCTTTAGAGAATATAAAGGTGAAAACAAAGTAGCTAAGTTTGATATCACAATCAATGCAGTAGAGCTGGAGAAAAAGATAGGGTTGAGTATAGAGTACTGTACCAAACTGTTTAGCAAGGATACAATAGAAAGATTAAGGAAACACCTAGTAAACATTATTGCAAATACAATAGTAAATCAGGATATAAAGCTTAGTGAAATTGATATGCTGACAACAGAAGAGCAGCAGAAGCTATTACATATATTTAACAATACCCATACACAATACCCTAGACACAAAACAATACACCAGCTATTTGAAGAGAAGGTTGATAGGACTCCCGATAAAGTGGCGGTAGTATGCGAAGAAAAGCAGTTAACCTATAGGGAGCTGAACGAAAGAGCCAATCAACTAGCAAGAGTATTACTAGCTAAGGGTGTATCAAAGGACAGCATAATAGGGATAATGGTAGAACGGTCATTAGAGATGATAATAGGAATTATGGGCATATTGAAAGCAGGAGGAGCTTATCTGCCTATAGATCCAGCATATCCAGCAGACAGGATACAGTATATGCTAGCAGACAGTCAGACCGAGATACTGCTAACTCACAAGGGCTTAGGAAGCAAAATAGGAGCTGGCATAGAACGGATAAATCTTGATGAAGAAAGCATATATCAAGGTGAAAGCAGCAATCTGAATAAAGCATATGATGCAGATAGTCTGGCATATGTGATATACACCTCAGGCTCTACAGGTAAACCAAAAGGCGTAATGATAGAGCATAGGAATGTAATTAATACTTTGACAGGCTTAGAAAAGGCATATCCAGTTAATGAAGAAGATGTGTATTTGCTAAAGACCACCTATACCTTTGATGTATCGGTAACAGAGCTATTTGGATGGTTTATGGGAAAAGGAAGACTAGAGATACTCCCACAGGGCAGAGAGAAAGACCCAAGAGAAATAACAAAAGTAATAGAAGAAAGAAGCATTACTCACATAAACTTTGTACCATCCATGCTAAATCTATGGATTGAGGAATTAGGGAAAGGCACTAGACAGCAGCAAAGTAAGCTAAAATATGTCATGGCAGCAGGAGAAGCCTTATCAAGAAGTACAACAGAAAGCTTCTATAAAGAAGAAAAGCAAGCAAGGCTGGAAAATATCTATGGGCCTACAGAAATTACTATCTATGCAACAAGCTGTGCTATAGAGAGAAACAAACCCTATAGCAATATAGCCATTGGTAAGCCAATGCAAAATGTAAAGGCATATATATTGGATAGGAACAACAATATTCAGCCTATAGGTGTATCAGGAGAACTATGTATAGCAGGAGAAGGCTTGGCAAGGGGATATCTAAACAGAGCGGAATTGACTACAGAGAAATTTGTAGACAACCCTTTTGAACCAGGAACAAAAATGTACCGTACAGGTGATTTAGCAAGGTGGTTGTCAGACGGTAATATAGAATTCCTAGGCAGAATAGACCATCAGGTAAAGATAAGAGGCTACAGGATAGAGCTGGGAGAAATAGAAACCCAACTGTTAAGCTATCAAGGAGTTAAAGAAGTAATTGCAACTGCAAAGGAAGATAACAGTGGAAGCAAATACTTATGTGCATACCTTGTAG
>JBAVGO010000140.1:0-6221 GCA_049684915.1 Lutisporaceae bacterium
CAATATATATAGGATGGACTATTATGAAAATAAAAAAAATAAGACTGAAACTAATACTTATCAGCATGTTACCAATAGCTTTAATAATAAGAGAATATCTTTCACATAATCCTTTAGCTGTCGAAAACCTATATTCAAGGCTTATATATCCTCCTATAGGTAAAGGCTTAAGCATATTAACAGGGATTTTTAGCTTTTCTATAGCAGAGTTATTATTATATATAGCTTTTTGTGCTATTTTTTACTTTATCCTTAGATTTATTTTCAGAGTCTTTACATCAGCCAATAAGCTTCATGAAATTATAAAGGGTGCAGTAAATGCTCTGTGTATATTCAGTATTGCATATTGCCTATTTCTTTTATTATGGGGCTTCAACTATTATAGGCAGCCCTTAGCTTACAGTCTAGGCTATAAGATAGAAGAATCCTCTACTGCTGATTTGAAGGAGCTTTGTGCCGTTCTTATTAATAAGACAAATCAACTGAGAGCCAAAACTACTGAGAACCAATCAGGTTTAATGTATATAGCGGGTGGCTTTGATAGCATCATACAGCGTTCCTCCATAGGCTATAAAAATATTTCTCAATATTATCCTGACCTGGGAGGATACTATGGAAATCCTAAGGCAGTGATTGCATCCCGTGCTCTATGCTATACAGGAATTGCAGGTATTTACTTTCCTTTTACCGCAGAAGCAAATTTTAACAAGCTTGTACCTGACCCTATGCTTCCTGCTACATTATGCCATGAGATGGCTCATCAAAGAGGCTTTGCAAGAGAAGACGAGGCCAATTTCATTGCTTATCTTACTTGCAAGGCTCACACAGATTCAGATTTTCAGTATTCCGGTTATTTCCTAGCACTTATATACTCAATGAATTCTTTATACAAATACGATATAGAAGCCTATAATGAGCTTGTGACAGGCTACAGCCCCGGAGTAGCTAAGGATCTAAAATACCAATCAGAATTTTGGAAGCAATTTGAAGGACCTGCAAATGATATGCAGGAAAAGCTAAATGATGCTTACCTCAAATCAAATAAGCAGGCAGATGGTGTTTACAGCTATGGACGCATGGTGGATCTTTTACTGGCAGAGTATCGAAAGTAAGGGATGACCAAAAGAGATTTATATATATTATAAATCTCTTCCAAATAATTTCATTGATTTACCTGAGATTATATCCTCAGGGTACTTAATTCCAATTTTTTCAAGTATAACCTGTATCTTGTCATTATCTACTGGTGTTTTGTATTCAGACCGCTCTCCATACTGATTTACAATTTCTGTAGCCTTTGACACCTCAATATTTGCTCTTGGTCCTCCCACACAGCCACCTTTGCAGCCCATGCCTTCAATAAAATTAGCATCTACTATGCCTGCTTTTAGCTTGTCTAGAATTTCCTTGCAGGCTATAACTCCATCCGCTTGTACTGCATTTAATTCTATACCCTCATGCCCTAACCGGTTTAAGGAAAGCTCAACAGCCTTGCTTACTCCTCCGGTTCTTGCGTATATTCTTCCTCCTTGAGAGGATTGCTCGTACTGTTCCTCAGGTAAAGAAGCAAGCTCAATATCTAAAGCTTTAAAGATTTCATCAAGCTCTCTAAAGTTGAGAACGTAGTCTATAGCATCTCTTAAATCCTTATCCTTGGCTTCATTTTTCTTTGCTACGCAAGGTCCAATAAATACAACCTTACAATCCTTGTATACTTCCTTCAGCACTCTTCCTGCCGCTATCATAGGTGAAACAGCAGGTGAGAAGCTTTTGAGAAGTTCTGGATATCCCTTTAACACCATGTTCATCCATATAGGACAGCAACAGCTTGTTATCAGATAATCGTCCTTAGTTTGAACCAAATGCTCAAACTCGTAGACTTCTCTCAGTGTCAGCAAATCAGCAAACAGTGCAACCTCAATCATATCCTTGAAGCCTAATATTTTTAAGGCACTCCTAATCTGTCCAGGGCTGACATTATCACCAAACTGACCTATATAGGCAGGTGCGATTGCAGCATACACAGGAACCTCCTGCTGCTTTAACATATCAATTATTGGAACAAATTCTATCTTATCACTTAGTGCTTCAAAAGGACATGCAGAGATACAGCTTCCACAGGTCAAGCATTTACCCTTTTCTATAACAACACCCTGTTCCTTATTATAAGTCAAAGCTCCATGGTTACAGCTGGTCTTGCAGGGTTTATCATCGTTTGTATATTCTAGTTCGCATAAATCGCATACATCCTTAATCACTGTAACTAATGGATACTCTATTCTTTCCTTATGCAAAGCATGACCTACTGCTTGCTCAATAGGTTCATCCTTATCTTCTAATCCCAAGCCTGATGTAAGCCTTATATAATCTTCAATAATATTTCTTTCCTTTTCTTCAAAAAGACCTCTTTTTATCAATTCATCTTCTATCATTTTTATATTTTCAGTAGAACCGCCCTGCCAAAGGGATCTTACAAGCTCTCGAAAAACCGTTAATCTTCTTTCTTGATAAAAGCTTTTGTCTTTCTTGTCTGTATACATTCATTACCTCCTAGTTTATGAAGCAAATATTAGTATACCTCTATTATCTCCATATTTTCCATACAATTTTCAATTAGTTTTGCAACATCTAGCAGTTCTTCGGAACTTTTAATATCATATAATCTTGGCTTAGTCTTAGGATGCTTTGGTACAAATATGGTACAGCAGTCCTCAAAAGGCAGTATAGAGGTTTCATAGGTATCTATCTTCCTTGAAATCTCAATAATATCCAGCTTATCCATACCCACCAAAGGTCTAAAAACAGGAAGCTCCAAGTCACTGTTTGTAACCATCATGCTCTCTAGCGTCTGACTCGCCACTTGTCCAAGACTTTCACCTGTAATAAGTGCAAGTGCATTCTCTTTCTTAGCTACTTGTTCTGCCACCTGCATCATAAATCTTCTCATTATTATAGTTAATTCGTTTTCCTTGCACTTCTCAATTATTTGCATCTGAATTTCGGTAAAAGGGGCCACATACAGCTTTATATGACCTGTATATTTTATCAACTTCTTTGCTAGATCTATTACCTTTTCCTTGGCTCTTTCGCTAGTATATGGATGGCTATGATAATATACGCAAGTGAGCTCTAAGCCTCTCTTCGCCATCATATAGCCTGCTACAGGACTGTCTATACCCCCTGACAGCAGCAGCACTCCTTTGCCTGCACTTCCATATGGCATACCTGCTACGCCCTTATACTCCTTAGAATATATGTAAGCTTTGTCCCTTATTTCAACTGTTACAACTACCTCTGGGTTATGTACGTCTACCTTGAGACCTTCAACATTTTTCAGTATTATGCCTCCTATTTCCCTAGATATCTCAAGAGATTGAAGAGGAAATTTCTTATCTGATCTTTTGGATTCCACCTTAAAGGTTTTGACATCCTTTAGCTCCTTCATTTGATTTACTGCTATCTCACCTATTTTATCCATTTCCTTTTCAGTTATATCTGCAACCGCCACAGAAGTGATTCCAAAGGTATTTCTTACCTTGTCTATGAGTTCTTCGGAATATCCATCTATATAGATTCTTCCTGATTCCTTAACAATTCTGTAGCTCTTTCCTATTGCTTTTCTGAGGTTTGTCACCAGAAGATCTTCAAAATATTTTCTGTTTAGACCTTTAAGAGTAATCTCACTTGCATATTTTACTAGCATACATTTCATTTTTTAACCCTCCTTAAAAAAGGTAGTATTTTACTTATAGCTTCTATTGTGTAATCAATTTCTTCAACTGTATTTATATAGGAAAAACTAAATCGTATAGCTCCCTCTGCTTCAATAGGGCTCAGTCCTATGGCTGGCAGTACATAATTCTTATGTGAGCCTTTCTTCGCTGAGCAAGCAGAGCCTGTAGAAACATATATATGGTAATCCTCTAGTGCATGGAGCATTACCTCTCCACGCAACCCTTCAAAGGAGACATTAAGTATATTGTTTATATGCAGCTTGTCTAAAGGACTATTTATTTTAATCTTGTCAATTTCCTTTAAGCCCTCTATAAAGTGTTGTTTTAGTGTTTTAACGTGCTGGCATTTTTGTTCAAAATCCTGTTCCAAAATGCTTACCGCAGTGCCAAAGCCTGAAATCCCAGGAAGATTTTCTGTGCCTGAGCGCACTTCAAACTCTTGTCCTCCCCCTGCTATTAGAGGTCTTATCCTAAGTCCTTCCTTTACATATAGAGCTCCAACCCCCTTGGGGCCATGTATCTTATGGGCACTAAAGGATATTAGGTCTGCACCTAGCTCCTTGACATTAATATTGATTTTGCCTAGTGCTTGCACTGCATCAATATGTACCTTAGTTTTTCTGTTTTTCTCTCTTACTATTCTTATTATCTCATGAACAGGCTGAATTGAACCTATTTCATTATTTACATACATTATAGTTATCAGCTTTGTATTTTCTTTTATAGACTTCTCTAGCTGTTCAAGGTCTATTATTCCGTCACAATCTACATCTAGGTACGTTATTTCAAAGCTATTCTGCTCCATATCCTGTAGCTGTCTAAGTATACTTGGATGCTCAATCCTCGAGGTGATTATATGGTCTCCCTTTGAAACTACTCCAAAGACTGCCATATTGTTAGCTTCGCTACCACCTGAGGTGAAAACAATTTCTTGTGGTTTGGCTTTTATGAAGGCAGCAACCTTCTCTCTAGCTGTCTTTAGCTTTCGCTCTGCCTCCACCCCCAGCTTATGAGCAGAGGAGGGATTTGCAAAATTTTGCTCCATGCACTGTGTAACCTCATCAATTACCTCTTTATGTGGCTTTGTGGTTGCACTATTATCTAAATACACTAATTCCATAGCTAACCTCTCTTATGTTATGACATCAATATATTTTACCATTTTTACGACAAAAGTTGTATGGAAAAAAATAAAAAGGCTTTTAGCATAGTCCATGAAAGGGTCATGCCAAAAGTCTCGTTACCTAAGAGTATTTTATATATACTTGATAGCTTTTGCAGGGCATTTATCAATAGCTGATTTAATCTTTTCATTTTCCTCTTGTTTTAATATTCTTTTATTAACCTTTGCCTTTCTATTTATCATAGTAAAATCTTCTGATGCTACTCTTGTACATAATCCACAGCTAATACAGAAAGCTTCATCTACTATTAATACAGCATCTTTCTTTTCTACAATACTGTCCATAGGCAAATCTTCTTTTTTAACAATTTTTGAAGTTATTATTGCCATTATTAAAATTGATACCGTAGTCAAAACCCATCTTGCCGCCATAAATTTAGGACCTAAAAACTTAGATTCATTAGCAAGCATTGGAATCTTAATTACTGCCCAAGCACTTAGGATAATTACTATATTTGCTATACTCGCTCCTTTTTTTATAAGCATCTTACAGACGGGAAAAGCTGCGTAAATAGGCCCTGCTGAAAAACTACCTAATAAAAATGAAAATATATATCCTTTTGCACCTGAACCCTCCCCTAGAGTTTTCTCAATTGTCTTTTTAGGAATCCATGCTTCAATAAGAGAAGTTAATAAAAGTATTACTGGCATTATTATAAGCATCTCTTTTACATAATAAAGGCTATTATTTAAAGATTTTATGCCTTTATCTGGCATAAAAATTAGTAAAAATATATATGTGAAAATAACAAGCGTTAAAAACATATTGCTTTTAATTTTTTGTATAACTGAACTCACAATACCACCCCCATTAAAAGTGCTATAATGATAGCAAAGACAAAGCTTAATGAATTTCTAGTTATTGCAAACTTAAGTCCAAATTCTCTTTTCTCAAGTGGAAAGGTAACAAATCCCACCATAGTAAGAGTTGTTAAAAATGCCACTATGGGAACTATGTTAGCCCCTGCATTTACAAGTGAACCCACTAGTGGAAAAGCAACGAAAGCAGGTATTAAAGTAACACTTCCTGCAAAAGCTGCAACTACTGTAGCTATAAGAGTATTTGATTGACCTAAATATTGTTTTATTGTATCTGGTGGAATAAAGGTAAGTATCAAACCTATGAGAAAAAGTATCCCTATAATTTCTCCTATCATGTTTCTCATTAATCCACTTGACATTTTGATGGAATTAAAAGTTTTCTTTTTGTCTTTAATTATAGAACCTACAAACCAAATCGTTGTAATTATCCAAAGACTTATTGTAAAAATATCCATTCTATTTTCTCCTTCCAGTATCTTTAC
>JBAVGO010000141.1:0-7266 GCA_049684915.1 Lutisporaceae bacterium
CCTCCAATAGTTATTAATATCATACATATTCAACAACTAATTGTATATTCCTTCTGCATGCTCTAGAGTCTTCCTTCCAGCTTATTCTTCAGCTCCTCGTAGCCTGGTTTACCCAGCAGTGCAAACATGTTTTTCTTATATTCCTCTACTCCCGGCTGGTCAAAAGGGTTCACCCCCAATAGATGACCGCTTATGGCACACGCCTTCTCAAAATAATATACCAGCTGTCCAAAGTAATACTCGTTAAGCTCCGGTACATTAAGTATGCCAATAGGCACACCTCCATCATTGTGAGCCAGCACAGTTCCCTTAAAGGCCTGTTTATTTACATAGTCCAAAGTCTTATCACTAATGAAGTTCAAATCATCCAAGTTTTCCTTATCAGCTATTATTGTTACCTCTTCTTCAGACTTTTCTATATTTATTATTGTCTCAAAAAGATTTCTTGTCCCATCCTGCACATACTGTCCCAATGAATGCAAGTCCGTGGAGAAAAGCATAGACGCAGGAAAAATGCCCTTGCCATCCTTTCCCTCACTTTCAGCGAATAACTGCTTCCACCACTCCATAAAATACTGTAATGTAGGCTCATAGCTTATAAGTACTTCAATAGCCTTATCTCTCTTGTATAATATATTCCTCATGGCTGCATATTTATAGCATTCATTGTCTATCAGATTAGCCGCACTATATTCCTCCCGTGCAGCTGCTGCACCCTCCAACAGCTTATGTATGTCTAAGCCTGCTGCCGCCAAAGGCAATAATCCAACAGAAGTCAGCACAGAGTATCTGCCCGCTATGTTATCTGGTATAACAAAGGTTTTATAGCCTATAGCCTCTGCTTCCAGCTTTAATACTCCCTTATTAGCATCAGTTATAATATAGACTCTCTTTGCAGCTTTTTCCTTGCCATACCGTTCTTCCAAGTATGCCTTAATTTGTCTAAAAGCTATAGCCGGCTCAGTAGTGGTACCTGATTTAGATATCACACACACACTTATCTCCTTACCCTCTATAAGCTCAAACAAATGCTTCATATATATGCTGCTGAAATTATTGCCTAAAAAGTATACTGCTGGATACCTTCTCTTGCTCTTTGGAAGCATGTTATAAAAGGAGTGCCTAAGCATTTCAATAGCTGCCCTAGCTCCCATGTATGAGCCTCCGATGCCTATTATTATCAATATCTCTGAGCTGCTTTTTATTTCTTCTGCAGCCTCAATTATCCTATCAAACTCAGCTTTATCATAATTAACAGGATGGTCCATCCACCCTAAAAAATCGCTTCCTGCTCCTGTTTTAGCATGCAGTTGATTGTGAGCTTTCTTTATCTGCTCTGACATATATCCCAGCTCATTAGTTGTAAGCATCGCCTTACTAATATCCAGTCTTAAACTCTTCAAGAAAGTATCCTCCTTTAATAAATATTTGATCTATAGCTACATATGAATCAAGTAAAATGTTTTACATAAAATAAAAAGATAGTATATGTAATTCTTTATATACCATCCTTATAACTTTTCTAAATATCATCTACAACTTCATTTATTAATATACAATTATTACTGGTTAAATCAATTTCCTTTAGATTATTATAAAAATCACCATTACTATCCTTTATAAGTCTAATTACAGGTCGATTAGGGTATTTTTTGTTAGTATCAACAACTATAGCCAGCTCACCAGTGCTAAGGGATACATAAGTACCAAGAGGATAAATAGATATGTGCTCTATCATCTTTCTTACTATATCATAATCAAACTGATAATTTCCAAGTGATATCAGATATTCTACTGCCTCACTTATGTTTATCTTTTTTCTATATATCCTGTCTGAGGTCATGGCATCATATACATCTGCAATGCTCACTATTCTTGAGAATTCATGAATGTCTTTACCCTTAAGCCCCAAAGGATAACCATCTCCATTAAACTTTTCATGATGGGTTAAAGCTATATAGCTTGTATAGACACTGATATCCCCGCTTTGTTTAAGTATTTCATAGCCATACTTTGTATGCTTTTTCATTTCTTCATACTCTTCTGTCGTAAGCGGACCCGGCTTATTCAATATCTCGTATGGAATCTTTGTTTTCCCTATATCATGAAGAAGTGCACCTAAGCACAGCTCTTTTAGTCTCTCGCCATCATAACCCATGGATATGCCGGTTATAGCAGACAAAACACATACATTAGCAGAATGAGCGAAGGTATAGTTATCTAAGCTCTTAATATCCTGAAGATTTATTACTGCATCCCGTACAGTTAGAAGCTCTTCTATAATTTTACCCACTACATTTCGTATTGGCTTTACATCTACACTATTACTGTGTACCATACTGTCCATGGCCTTTTTTACTGCCATACGTGCTTCAAATCTTGTCTCATCTCTTATAACATCATCAATAACAATATCAGAGCTAATCTGATCATCAATGTATATTTCAGATATGCCAATCTCTTTGAATTTGTTTATGTATGATTCCTTCAGTTTTATACCGGAATTTAAAAGTATGTTGCCATCAATAGAAAAAAGTGTTTTTGCAAGCAACATTCCTTCACGTACCTTATCAATAGAAATCTTTCTCATGCACCATTCCCCCAAATATAAATCATAGAAAGTTCAAACATAAACTTACTAAAAATATTTTTATTTCTTTATCTTAATATCCTCAGCAATTTCGTCTAGTTTTCTTAATCTATGGTTAACACCAGATTTTCCAATAGGTGGGTCCATCATTTCTCCAAGTTCCTTCAAACTGGAATCAGGGTATTTAAGTCTTAGCTCAGCAATTTCAGCAAGATTTTCAGGTATTTTATCAAAGCCTATTTTATCTCTTATAATCCCTATATTATTTATCTGTCTAATAGACGCATTGACAATCTTACTTAAATTAGCTGTTTCACAGTTTACTATTCTATTTACATTATTTCGCATTTCTTTGTATATTCTTACATTTTGCAAGCTGAATAATGCCTTATGTGCTCCTATTATATTTAAAAAGTCAACTATTTGTTCCCCTTCTTTTAAATATACCACAAAATTTCCTTTTCTGTTAACTACTTTTGCATTTAAGTTGTAACTATTTACTAATTTTTTTATAGCTTCAGCATATTCATTATTATTTGTTACAAGCTCCAAGTGATAGGTTTTATCTGGATCACTTATAGAGCCTCCTCCTAGGAATACACCCCTTAAATATGCCTTTTTGCAGCAGGGCTTCTTAACAAGCTTGTTTGGCAGTTTATAATTTATACTAATTCCTTCTTCAGTTTTTTCCAAAATGCCTGTAGCCAGCAAAATCTCTTGAGCATCCATATATGTATCTATAGAAAGAGTGTAGCTGTTGTTTTTATTAAGCTGCCTGTTTCTCTTCACTGCAACTCTGGTATTTACATAAAATAAATTCTTTAGAAGACTAAAGATCATTCTTGCTATAGATGCATTCTCAGTAGAAAGCCTTATTCCAATATTGTTTCTGCCATGCATTTGTATAGTACCAGTCATTTTTATAAGTGCCGACAGCTCCGATATCTGACAGCACTTGCTTTCCATAGTTAGTTTTGATATTTCATTCTTGACTTTTGATGAAAAGGTCATATATCAGCACCTCAATTATTTCAGCACTCCCAGTTTATTAAAAGGCCATAGCCTAAAAACAGCTTTCCCTACGATACTTTTTCTGTTTATTAAACCCACGGTTTCTACTCTGCTGTCACGACTATGCTCTCTATTGTCACCCATCACAAAATACTGTCCCTCAGGCACCTGCCATGATTCTTGGACATAAGCATAAGTCGGGAAGCTAGTATAATCCGGCTCCAGCTCCTTCTCGTTTATAAATACTTTACCGTTTCTCAAATCCACTGTCTCTCCTGGAAGTCCTATAACTCTTTTAATTAGCAGCTTGTTTTCGTAGTTATCCTTAAACACTATAATGTCACCGCGCTTAGGGGTTCCTACAAAGTAGTTTACTTTAGATATTATTAACATTTGTCCTTCTATTAAGGTAGGCTCCATAGAAATCTGGTTTACCAATGCCAGCTGGAAAACAAAAGTTCTTAAAATAAATGCTATTACTAAAGCAGATAATACCACTTTTATCCATGATATTATCTCATTCATGCTATTCGATTTCTGTTCGTTCTTCTTTTCATTTATATCAACCTGACTCTCATTGCTGTTTGATTCCATTAGCTTCACTCCTTATTTAATGCTTTTTGTTTCTTCAGTTTTCCATTTATATAATGATAATCAAGAAATCTCTTTTTATCCTTAGATAGCTTTATTTCATTAATAAGCTCAAAAATTACTTCTGACAAATAATTGTAATCATGCCTTAGAAAATCTTTCTCTATGCTTACAAAGTCTCTCTCAATTATCTTGATATTCATATTTCTCATTACATTATAATCTATTTTTACAGGAGATGCATTCTCTATACTATACTTTTCTAAAAGATATTTCGGTATTCTCCCATTATTTACAATAGCATAATCTATTTCAAGCTTATCCGCATGTTGGTATATGGTATTTATATGATCTTCAAGACTATAACCTATAGTCTCACCCTGTTGAGTCATAATGTTGCTGATATATATTTTTAAAGCATTAGATTTACATATCGCCTTACTTATATCTTTAATTAAAAGATTAGGAATAATACTAGTATACAAGCTGCCCGGTCCCAATATTACTGCATCGGCATGTTCGATTGCTTCTAAGGCTTCGGGAAATGCATTACAGTTAGATGGTTTAATAAATATTTTCTTAATCCTTTGGTTGGTAGTTTGCTGCTCTATAGGTATCTGTGACTCCCCTTTAATTACAGTCCCATCCTCCAGCTCAGCAAAAAGAATAATATTCTCCAAAGAAACAGGCAGCACCTTGCCCGTTATAGCCAGAACATTACTTATTTCCTTAACCGCTTCATCAAAGCTTCCGCAAATATCGTTTAGGGCTGCAATAAAAAGATTCCCAAAGCTTTGTCCTTTAAGGTTTCCATCCTTAAACCTATATTGCATAAGCTTTTCTACTATTGGCTCAGTATTTGCCAAGGCAACCAAGCAATTTCTTATATCTCCGGGAGGCAGCATTCCCATATCTTCTCTAAGAATACCTGACCCGCCGCCATCATCTGATACTGCAACTATAGCAGTAAGGTTGGACGTAAGCTTCTTTAAGCCTCTCAGTAGCACTGATAGACCTGTTCCTCCGCCAATCGTGACTATTCTAGGACCGCCTGTATATATACCTGTTTCATAAAGAAGGCTCTTAATTGAGTTGTTTTTCACGTCTCTCCCTCCAACTACAACTGTCTATTAGTTCTTAGGCTATAATATCATTATATTACTAAAATCCCACGCATATGTTTTTAATGACCATACTCTTCAATGTCTCTGTGTTGCGTAATTACCCTATGATTGTTTTTCTTGAGGCTCTGACTCAGCATATTTGCCATAGTCACAGATCTGTGTCTTCCACCAGTACAGCCTATAGCAATAACCAGCTGGCTCTTCCCTTCCTTAATGAATTTAGGAATCAGAAACTCAATCATATCTACCAGCTTATTCATAAATTCGACTGCCTCAGGCCATTGCATTACATAGCTTCTTACCCCTTCATCCATACCACTGAATTTTCTAAGATTTTCTACATAATAGGGGTTGGGTAAGAATCTTACATCAAACACCATATCAGCATCTAATGGAATACCATATTTGAAACCAAAGGATACTATACTGATGTTTATTCCCTCTGATTTGCCTCCATCGACAAACAAGTGCTTTATCTCTTCCTTCAAATCAGATGGCAGCATACTGCTGGTATCAATAATAAAGCTTGCTTTTAACTTGATATACTCCAGTTTTTTTCTCTCCGCCTTAATACCTCTAATAATCCTTCCGTCTGCTGCAAGAGGATGCTGTCTTCTGCTGGCTTTAAATCTCTTAATCAATGCATCATCTGAGGCTTCCAAGAACAATATCTGATATTCAAAGCCTGCAGTTTTAAGCTCTTCCAAGCTTGATTGCAGCTTGTCAAAAAACTTTCCTCCTCTAATGTCAATAACAATGGCTATCTTTTCTGTAGAACTTTTACTCTGACTGTACAGCTCAGCAAACTTTACTATAAGAGCAGGGGGAAGGTTGTCCACACAAAAGTACCCCAAATCCTCTAAGCATTTAACTGATAAGCTTTTTCCAGCTCCTGACAGTCCTGTTACAATAAGAAATTTCATCATAGTCTCCTTCCATAGCAAGCAATAAATTTATTATAAATTATTTATAGCATTAATTATCTGGCTGCTGCATAAACCTGCCTGCTCAGCAATCTTTAGTCCGTTGCTTAAATTCCCTACATTCTCAGGTTTATGAGCATCACTATTTATTACGAACTTAACACCATATTTAGCTGCTGCCTTTACATGCTCTGCCTTCATGGCACTGCTATGAGAATTTATTTCCAATGCAGTTCCTGCCTTTACAGCTTCCTGAGCTACATATGTAGTATCTATAGATATTCTCGCACCAGGATGTGTAATTATATCTATCTTATGCTTTCTTATTGCTTTAGATATAGAAATAGTATTCATTTCTTCTGTCTTCTTGCTATTATAGGAAAAAAACTTATTCAAGTAGTTCCGTCCATATATATTCCAAGTATCCTTTAAGCTTTGAGGTAAAACCATCATATGATAACCTACCAGTAATATATCAAGCTGCTTCCTAATATCATCGGTCATGTCAATATCACCTTCTGAGCTTATAATGTTGCACTCCATGCCTAGAAGCACCTTTATACCCTCACAATTCTGATTGATATTGTCAATTTCCTGTCTCATTTTTATTATATTTTTTTCTCTCACACCAAATGTTAAATGTCTAATCCCATGGTCTGTTATAGCAATTTCAGTTAATCCCTTTCTACGGGCAGCCATTACATTATCCATTATAGTTCCCTTGCCATGACTGTATATTGTATGGGTATGATAATCTGCATACAAAGTAATCAAATTTTCCACCTCTTTGGAAAGCAATGCTTCCTGTTTTAATTATATAATACCATTATTATAATCAAAACATAATTTGTCATTCTAAATGTTTTGCACAAAACGTTTTATTCGATTCACATGTTGGGAAAAAAAACTAAAGTTTCTCACTTAATAATTATACACTAATTTTGCAGAACAGAATAATAATCATAACCACCCGTAAAACGGGTGGTTTGCTCTAGCCCTATAAGGGCACGTTACTGGCCGTGTCTTA
>JBAVGO010000142.1:0-108527 GCA_049684915.1 Lutisporaceae bacterium
TTACTATTTTATGCCCTACACGACGTTTAATAAGTTATTATCTTATATCTTTGTTTTAATACATTCACTATATTAAGTATCTATATATTTTGCACAAAATATGCGAAAACTATAAAGATAAAATAAAAAGCACTGTACATTTTTCATTCTGTACAGTACTTTTTATTACTAGGGTATGGGGTCAGTCGTGTAACACAGTAAACCGGCTTATTGTTTTATTTGATATCATTGTTTAAGGTCGATTGTATTCTTCCTTTTAAAATTCCTATTCTTCTTCTTATATAAGCCTGTCAGCAGCACATATGTATATAGCAGCCAAACACCTATATATACTAAATAGAGTGCGGTTTTTACAGTTCCAGGAAGCCATACAAAAACAAATCCCCACGTTACTCCTGAATAGGCTATGTATGGAATCATATAAATACAGTAGCTCAAGCCCAACATAAAGATAAACGAGAAGCATACTTTTAAAACATTCTTAATCCCTGTTCCCACAAATTCTCTTTCTTTCTTAAATATTTGTTTTAATGCTATGATTGCAGAATACAGTGTCCACAAGTTCAGCAGTCCAAAAAAGGTAATAATGATGACAGCTATCCTATCTGCTCTTTTATTCATATCAGTTACTTCTTCGATTTCAAACTTATTCTGCATTATATCATTGATACCTCGAGCTATCACTGAAATGCTTTCTGAATTTGTATTACTGAGCACTGCGATACCTATTTGACTCTCAGGTCTGAATACTATAAATGAAGAATAACTGGGATTATTTCCACCATGAAAAGTCTCTCCACCTTTTTCTGCTGGTAAAATAAACCACCCAGCAGCATAGCGCGATCCATTAGAGCGAGGCTCAACTCTCTGGTTAGGTATGTGAGAGTCTGCCACCAGTGCCTTGCTGAATTTGGAAGTCTCCTCGTTGCCCATTTGAATTTTGAGCCATTTTGCCATATCCTCAGCACTAGATAAAATATATCCAGCAGGCTTATTTCCTCTATAAACAGGTGCATTATATAAACGTGGTTTTAAAAACCCAAGCTTATAGCCCTGTGCCAGGTTTTCATCAACACTTTCATTATGGAATAAGTAGGTGTTGTTCAAGCCCATTGGCTTTAAGATGCTTTTTTCAATATATTCTTCATAGGTTGACCCTGTAACATTTTGAATAATTAATCCCAAAACATCATAGTTGATTGTTGCATATTGATACCATTCCCCAGGTTTACTATCCAGCTCTATATTAATCAAGTTCTTGACTGTTTCCTCCAGGGCATTATCCTCATTAGAAATTGGAAGCTTGTCTATTGTTTTGAAGGGTATCCCACTGGTATGGTGCAATAACTCCTCTAGCGTTATTGGTACTTCCTTTCCCTGATACTTAACGATAAGCCACGGAATATATTTGCTTACTTCATCCTCTAAACTGATGAGCCCTTCATTTTGCAAATTGAGAATGCCCAAGGCAGTAAATGCTTTACTATTTGAACCAATTTCAAATAACGATTCAGAGGTCACTGGCTTTTTTGACTCTATATCCGAATACCCAAAGCCCTTTTGGTAAATAGTATCACCCTTTTGAACAATAGCGATAGATATTCCTGGAATCAGCTCGTTATCCATCTGTTCTTTTATAAAATTTTCTATTTTGATTGTATCAGCATCTAACAAGAGATTTATTTCTTTTGGATCATTACCTAAAGCATTGCTGCTCAAAGGAAATAAAACTATAGAAATAAGGATAGTGAAAAGGATTAATAGCCTACTTATTTGTTTCATCTTGCATCGCTCCTTATATTAATCTATTTTTTGTTCATGCTTTCCCTTCCATACTCTTATCAAAAGCTTCGGTCAGTTCATGAACATTGGGCTCACTAAATATGGTAAAATGATCTCCCTCAATTTCGGTTACCTCATAATGATTTTCAATATACACCTCCCAATTCATAGGTTTGAGCCAGCTACTGTCTTTTGCCTTTATTAAGTGTACTGTTGCTTTTATTTTAGTCGAAGGCAAATAGTCATAAATTGCTCTGTTTATTGTACGTATCATGTTTACATATCTGACTATTTCGTTAATCTCCAAATTTTCAACAATCGCCTGTATTTGCTTTGCATATTTAGGTGTAAGCTTGATGATGCTTTCCACCGAGACACCGTGCCTCTCCATATAATCTATAGCTTCAAGCCACAGCTCATCAGTCGTATTAATTGTCTTTGCTTTTTCAGACAGCCAATTGTCTGGTAGTATACTGCTTATAAATTTCGTTTCATCGGCTAGACTAAACGTGGATTTCTCTTTACCTTCATCAGATGGGCTATCTGTATCAAACAGCCAAATACCGTCTATCTGATATCCCTGCTGCTCCAGTTGACTTGCCATCTCAAAGGCGATGATGCCGCCAACACTCCAACCCCCTAGATAATAGGGACCTTCTGATTGAAGCGTCTTTATTTTCTCCACATATGACGCTGCTATTTCTTTCACTTCTGTCCATACAGGTACATAGCCTTTTCCCATATCTGCTTTTATTCCCCAACAGTTGATGTCTGCTTTCATGTTACTGCAAAAATTCTTATATCCATTTACATCACATGAAATATCATGTATCAGGAAAAGGGTCTTTTTCTGATTTCCAGCTTTTCTTAAAAGTATAAGACTCTCGTCTCCATATATTTTTTCCTTGTCCTTGTGCTTATCTATATAGTCTCCCATAGCCCTGATTGTAGGTGCTTTAAATACTTCCTTCAGAGGCAGCTCAAAGCCTAATTCCTTGTATAGTCTTCCCACCAGCATAGTTGCTTTCAGGGAGTGTCCTCCCAGTTCAAAGAAGTTATCCAGTACACCAATACCTTCAGTATGAAGCAGCACTTCCCATATTCTTACCAGTTCTTTTTCAGTCTGGGTTAAAGGTGCTTCATATGCATGTCCCAGACGTGCATATCCCGAAGGCTTCGGCAGCGCCTTTCTATCAACCTTTCCATTTGGTGTCAGCGGAATACTGTCAATCTGCATATAATATGTAGGTATCATATAATCAGGCATCAGTTCAGCCAGATAGCTTCGGATTGTGTTTTGCACTTCAGCCGCTTCTGCCACAATATAGGCACATAAATACTTATCACTGCCCTCTCCCCATGGAACAACAACCGCATCCTTGATTGCTTCATGTCTGGTCAGGTGACTTTCTATTTCGCCAAGCTCTATTCTATATCCTCTAATTTTTACCTGATTATCCAATCTTCCTAAAAATTCTACGTTTCCATTGCTATCCCACTTTACCAAATCTCCTGTTTTATACATCCTGCTTCCCTTCATAAATGGATCAGATATGAACCTTTCTTCGGTCAATTCAGGCTTGTTTAAATAGCCTCTAGCAACGCCCGCCCCGCCTATATAAAGCTCTCCGTACTGTCCTATCGCTTTGGGCTTCAAGTTATCATCCAAAATATAGAAGCTGGTATTTTGCATTGGTTTTCCGATTGGAACATTTCCTTCTCCCTCTATATTTGCAGTGGACGCTTCGTAATAGCTTGAGTCTATTGTTGCTTCAGTGATACCATAGCTGTTTAATATTCTCATGTTCGCAGAAAAACGTTCTAACAGTTTTCGGAAGTCCGCAATCAAACAGCTGTCAGAGCCTAATATTAAAAGCTTAAGCCAGTCAACTTCCTGGCTGCTGTCATAGATGTATTCCATTAATGGAATAACTAACGCTGGTGTTGATTCAAACATATTTATCTGATGTTCTTTCATCAGCTTATACAGCGATGGAGGATCAAGCCTCACATCACTTGGACAGATAATCATTTTCCCTCCGTTTAAGAGGGCTCGTGACAAATCTCCTGCAAATACATCAAAGGACATACTTGCCATTTGAAGCAGCTTTATTTCATTTTCATCCAGCTTGTAAGCCTTTCGCCAACCGTCAGCAATATTTATTAGGTTTCTATGCTCAACCATAACTCCTTTTGGTTTGTCGGTTGTCCCTGAAGTATAGATAACATAAACCAAATCCTCAGGTTTATTGATTATTGGTAGGTTGCTGCTATGTCCTACATATATGGATGTATCCTTAATGTCTATTGTCTCGCTTTTAAATTGAAGCTTTTCGGCAAACTTTTTCTGTGTTAGCAGTATCTGTACATCGCTGTCATAGAGCATATATTCTATTCTATCCTGAGGATATTCAGGGTCTATAGGCAAGTATGCACCTCCAGCCTTTAGCACTGCCAAAATGGAAACGATCATTTCTATCGACCTGTCTACCATGACGCCTACTATACATTCATTCCTGATACCCTTTTCTTTGAGCTGCCTTGCAAGCTGATTGGATTTCTCATTGAGCTCTTTATATGTCATTTGCTCCTTTTCAAACACCAGTGCAATCCTGTCAGGTGTCTTCTCCACCTGCTCTTCAAACATCTGATGGAATACTTTATCATAAGGATAATCAGCCTTTGTTTGATTGAATGCTTCCAAAAGCTGTTGCTTCTTCTCTTCAGACAGTATGTCTATTTCTTTTAGCTGCTTACGAGGATTTGCAACAATTTCTCTCGCTATGTTTGAAAAAAGGTATGCAAAACGTTCAATGGTCTCTTTCTTAAATAGCCTAGTGCAATATCCCAAGTTTAATACCAAGCCTTTTACGCCTTCTAATATAGATAAAATCATGTCACACTTAGATGACATATTGTTAGAAGGATACAGACTTACACTAAATGTATTATTTTTAATATGACTTATCCTACTTTCAAAATTTTGAAGAATGATCATTACATCAAACAGCGTATTTCGACTCATATCCTTTCTTAAGTCTAGCTTCTCAATCAATTCCTCTATCGGATAATCTTGATTTTCATATCCATCAATGACAGTTCCTTTCAAAGCATCCAAGTAGGTATCGAAACGCATTTCCACATCTATTTTGCATCGGAATGCAATGTTATTAAGAAATACACCAACAAGCTGTGAAAGCTCCTCCTTGCCCCTTCCTGCTGTAACTGTTCCAACTACTATGTCATTTTGTCCGCTATATTTTGAAATGGTAATATTATATATAGCAAGAAGTAAGGTAAAGAGTGTAACGCCTTGATTCATTGCCAATTCATTCAATTGATTTGACAATTCCTTTTCCAATAGAATACTGTATATATCACCTTCACTGCTCTGAACCTCTGGGCGTGAAAAATCTGTCGGGAGACTAAGAACAGGAAGCTCCCCTTCAAACTCCTTGACCCAGTACTGTTCTTGCTTTTTTAAGATTGCCTTGTCCATTATTTCATTTTGCCATACTGCATAGTCCTTGTATTGTATTCTTAAAGGTGCCAATGTCTCTCCCTCATAAAGTCTCATAAACTCATCAACCATGATTTCTATGGACGTACCATCCAATATGATATGATGAGCATCCAGCATTAGAATATGCCTGTCTACTGCTGTTTTTACAAGTTTAGTTCGTATAAGGGGTGCCTTGCTTAAGTCAAAAGGTTGTATGAATTTCTTGATTATACTCGGTATATTTGCTTCATCCGCTTCATCATATTGAATATGACAGTTTATATCATGGATTATTTGAACAATTTGCTCTCCTTCAAATTCAAAGGAAGTCCGAAAAGCTTCATGCCTTTCTGTCAGCATTCTAAAAGCTGCTTCAAATCTCGCCTTGTCCAGTTGACCCTCAAATATCATTACTGTTGGTGTGTTATAGCTGATATTTGTTTCATCAAATTGTTGGATAATATAGATACGCTTCTGAATTGAAGAAACAGGATAATATTCCCTGAATCCTGTAGGAGCTATCTCTTCATATAGTTTCTTTTCCATACTGGAAATATATTCTGCCATGCCCTTAATAGTCGGTATCATAAACATTTCTCTCAAAGGCACTTCCACATCAAATAATTCATTTATCTTTCCTATTACATTGGTTGCTCTTAATGAATGTCCTCCAAGCTCAAAGAAGTTATCATTTATTCCGACTTTTTCAACTCGCAAGACCTCCTGCCAGAGCTTTACCAATTTTTCTTCAATCTCATTCTTTGGTGCTTCATACTCTATCCCAGTTTCTATCTCTCTGTGGTATTCTTCCAATACTCTTTTGTCTATCTTCCCATTTGGTGTCAGCGGCATTTTTTCAGGTTGAATATAATACTGCGGAAGCATGTATTCTGGCAATTCCTCTTTTAAGTGTTCCCGAATTTCTCCTACTGTCATTTTTTTGTTTGCTGTTATATACGCTATAAGATATTTTTCCTTTTGCTCATCTTCCCTTGCCATCACGACTGCTTCTTGTATTGCTTCATGCTTTAACAACATGCTTTCTATTTCTCCTACTTCTATCCTGTAACCTCTAAGCTTAACCTGGTGGTCTGTTCTTCCTATGAATTCAATATTGCCATCATCGAGCCATCTTGCCATATCCCCTGTCCGATACATCTTTTCTCCTTCAACAAAAGGATTTATCAGGAATTTATCTTTGGTTAATTCTGCTTTATTGATGTAGCCTCTTGCTATGCCTTCTCCAGATATATAGATTTCCCCTTGTACTCCCACAGGCTGTGGCTGCTGTTTTTCATCCAGAATATACAGTCTATAGTTTGTTATTGGTCTGCCTATAGATACTTTTGTTTCCTCTTCTCCTGTACAGGTGTAGCAGGTGCTACATACGGTTGCCTCTGATGGTCCGTACATGTTATATATATTTGCTTTTTTTATGATGTTTGTGTAGTATTCTTTTTTCAATATGTCGCTGCTGCTTAAGTATGTATGTACCGTTTCCATCGGTTTCAGCTTGTTGAATTCACTTAGTATCAATGGTGAACAGCTAAGTATGCTTACCCCATTTTTATCTATGATTTCTTTTAACTCTTTTGCTTCCTTCACCTGCTCATCTCTTGGTATGACTACTTTGCCACCACAAGCAAGCATACTATAGGTTTCCTCTACAAAACCATCAAAGGCAATGGATGCCTGTTGCAGAGTTGCGTCCTTCTCTGTCAGCTCAAACATGCTGTTAAAGCTGTTTACATACGCAATCACGTTTCGGTGCTCTGTCATAATCCCCTTGGGCTTTCCTGTTGTACCAGAGGTGTATATGATATATGCCAGTTCACTGCTGTTACTTGTCTTACCCAGATTTTCCCCATTGCCTGTATATATTGCTTCATCTTCTAGTATGATTTTGTCCATGTCTGTTTCTATTTTGTCTTTTAGTTTTTCCTGAACTAGAAGCAACCCCACCTGGCTGTCCTCAAGCATATAGCTTATTCGCTCTTTGGGATATGCCGGGTCGATTGGCAGATAAGCACTCCCGACTTTTAGTACAGCCAGGATTCCTACCAGCATTTCTATAGATTTTTCCGTCATGATTCCAACAATACTGTTTTCTTTTATTCCGTATCCCTTAAGGTAGCTTGCAAGCTTGTTTGCCTTGATATTCAATTCCCTATATGTCAGTTGATTATCTTCGTACACAACTGCAACGTTTTCAGGTGTTTTTTTAACTTGTTCTTCAAATAGCTGATGCAGAGTTTTTCCCTTTTCATAGTCTGCTCTCTTATTATTAAAAGCATATATGACTTGGTCTGCTTCCTGCTTATCAAGCATTAGTATATCAATTAGCTGTTGCTCTGGCTTGCTGACTATTTCACTTGCAATTTTGTAAAAATGTTTCCCAAAGGTTTCCATAGTTTTTTCTTTAAACAGCCTTGTACAATACTGCACGTTTATCACTAGCTCTTTTCCACTTTCTACTACATATAGGCTCATATCATAGTCAGAAGCTTTGTTCGTCCAATGATAGGGCTTCATTGCCAATTGTTCCGCCGACATTTGGGTGTTCTGTCTTTCATAATTTTGAAGTATTAGCATAACATCAAACAGTACATTTCTGCTTATATCTTTCTTAATGTTCAGTTTTCTAATCAGAGCTTCTATAGGATAGTCCTGATTTTCATAAGCACCAAGTATTTTATCTCGCAGTTCTTGCAGATAGCTTATTGCTGTTTTTTCTTTTTGGGGTAAGCATCTAATCGCAATGCTGTTCAAAAACAAGCCTACCATTCTCTGCGTTTCCTCATTGAGTCTGCCAGCACTGACGGTACCTATAACGATATCCTCCTGTCCGCTATGCTTGGATAATACAACGCTTAATATTTCCAATAGCACCATAAACAATGTCGTCTCTGTTTTTGCCGCAAACGCCTTTAATTGTGAAAACAATCCTTCGTCCAGCTTAAATGTATATATATCTCCCTCATAGCTTTGAATGCTGGGTCTTGGATAATCCGTAGGCAGATTGAGTACAGGAGGTTCTCCCTCATATTGCTGCAGCCAATATTCTTCATATTTGCTTTGCTCTCCACTTTCCAGCTTCTTAAGTTGCCATTGTGTATAATCCTTATACTGTATACCCAGCTTAGGAAGCTCCTTCCCTTCATATAGGCTTGTAAATTCCTCCGCAAGCACTGTCAGAGATGTGCCATCCGATATGATATGGTGCAAATCGTATGCCAATATTTGTTTCTCTTCTCTGTTATCCTTTGTACGTGTTTTAATAAGCCCCACTCTTAGAAGCGGTGCCTTGGCTAGGTCAAAGGGTCTGACAAAGCTTTGTAGTATTGTTTCTAAGTCCTTATCTTCTTTAGCTTCTTCATATTGAATTGCAAAGTCTATTTCATTGTGTATTTTCTGTACAGGTCCATTTTCTGATAACTCAAAGGAGGTTCTTAAGGCTTCATGCCTGTTTATAAGTTTTTTAAATATCTGCTCAAATTTGTCCCTATTCACGACTCCTGCTGTTTCCAAAAATCCAGAAATATTATATGCTGTACTGTCCTTATCCATAAGCTGCATGGTATATAATCTAATTTGAGCCGGTGACAGCTCATAGTATTCCGATTCCTTTACTGGCTGTATGAATGCAATGTTATTTTTTTCACAGCTCTTAATGTATTGTGCCAAGCCTTTTATTGTAGACTTTTTAAATACTTCTCTAAGTGAAATTTCTACATTTAACTCTTTATGTATCTTTCCTACCATTGTTGTTGCCCGAAGAGAATGTCCTCCCAGTTCAAAGAAGTTATCGTTTATTCCAACCTTCTCTAGATTTAATATGCTACTCCATATTTCTACCAATTTTTCTTCAATTTCATTTCTTGGTGCCTCATATGTAACGCCTGTGTCTATCATGTTTCCTGGCTCAGGTAGTGCCTTATGATCTATCTTTCCATTTTGTGTTACAGGCATTTTATCCAGCTGTATAAAATATGACGGTATCATATAATCAGGAAGTCCTTTTGCTAAATGCTCCCTAAGCTCCACTATGCCTAATTCCTTTTCTGCCACGATATATGCGCAAATATATTGACCTCTTTGGTCTGTCTTTGCAATTACAACTGCTTCTCTCACTGACTCGTGCTTCATAAGCTGGTTCTCTATTTCCCCCAGCTCTACCCTGTAGCCTCTTATCTTTACCTGTTGGTCTATACGTCCCATAAATTCTATGCTTCCGTCAGGCAGCCAGCTTGCCAGGTCACCAGTTCTGTAAATTCTATCCTCAGAGATGAATGGATTTGGTACAAATTTCTCTGCTGTAAGGGATTGTCTGTTCAGATATCCCCTAGCTAGTCCATCTCCTGCTACACATAGCTCTCCAGGTACGCCTATTGCTGTAGGCTTTAAGTATTTATCAAGTATATATATTTTGCTATTGCTTATAGGTCTGCCTATTACAGGCTTCTTCATAAAAGCTTCAAGCTCAAGTTGTTTTGCAGCAATCATACATGCGACTGTTCCTACAGTTGCTTCGGTAGGTCCATAGTGGTTCATTATTTGTATATTTTTGTATAGCTTATATGTGCTTTCTACGTCTGTAACATTTATATTCTCTCCACCCAATACAACAAGTCGCAACGAGTCTAGTGCTCTGCCTTCTAAGAAGCTTTCACAGTTACATATCGTGCTATATAAGGAGGGGGTAAGCTTTACATATGAAATACCCTTTTCGTTGATGTATTTTATTAAAGCTTCAGGGTTTGTATATGCGTCTTTTGCCATTACATGAAGCTCTGCCCCTTGCAGAATTGACGAATATAGGGCGGTATACCCTAAATCAAAGGCAGCAGAAGATACAAGCATAGCCTTATCCGCTTCATTTATTCCTGCTTTAGCTGTAAACCAGCTTATATAGTTGACCAGATTCTTATGCTCCAGCATAACCCCTTTTGGCTTACCTGTGGTACCTGATGTGTATATTACATATATCAAGTCTGTGGACTTATTGATATTATTCAAATTGTCCATATTACCAGTGTACAAATCCTCATTATCCAACAAGAGTATTTGTTTATCCTTCAGCGGTTCTTCAATTAAATAAGAATAAGTTAAAAGTAGCTTCGCACCGCTATCCTCCAGCATATAGTTTATCCTGTCTGCTGGATATTCTGGGTCAATGGGAAGATATGCTCCTCCTGCCTTTAGTATCCCTAGGATTCCTACAACCATTTCCAAGGAACGCTCTGCAATTATTCCAACAATACTGTCAGATGTCACTCCCGCTCTTCTGAGTTTGTTTGCCAGTTGGTTTGCCTTTTGGTTTAACTCTTTGTATGTTAAAGCCTTGTTTTCAAAAACCACCGCTGCTTTATTAGGTACTCGTTCTACCTGTTCCTCAAACAGTTGATGAATGGTTTTTTCTTTTTGATATGCTGTATCAGTATTGTTGAACACTTCTAGGAGCTGATTTTTCTCCATCTCATCAAGCATATCAATTTCACTTAGCTCTCTGTCTGGGAAAGCTACTACATTCTTAATTAAATTGACATAGTGCTCCAAAATCTGCTTTGCAGTTTCCTGCTTGAATAAGCCTATGTTATACTCCAAGCTAAGCTCTAAGCCTGCCTTCGTCTCCGCTGCATGAATAGTCATATCAAATTTTGAAATCCTATTTTCAAATGGATATAGTGAAAACTCAGCTTCTTTTGTTGATTCTTCTGGATAAAGGAAATTCAGCATGACATCAAACAACGGGTTGCGGCTCATATCTCTGCGGATATTTAAGCTTTCCACCAAGTCCTCAAATTGGAAATCTTGTTTATCGTAGGAGTCAAGAGCATTTTTCTTTACTTCCTCTAAAAATGCCTTAAAGGTTTTATTGCCTGTAGGTCTATTTCTAAGTGCAATTGTATTTGCAAACATTCCAATGACACTATTTAACTGTACATTGCGTCTGCCTGAGATTGGTGAGCCGATGATAATATCCTCTTGTCTAGTATATTTAAACAGCAATACATTATATACTGCTAGTAACAGCATGAACAGGGTTGTACCTGTCTCTGCCGCTTTTTTATTCAAAGACTCCAGTACCTCCAAAGGTACTGATTTTCTTACAATATCCCCATCAAAACACTGAACCGCTGGTCTAGGATAATCTGTAGGCATATTTAATATAGGCAGCTCTCCCGAGAATGTATCTAGCCAGAACTCCTTTTGATTTTTTATCAGCTCCGAGCTTGCATACTCACTTTGCCATACTGCATAATCCTTGTACTGCAAAGCTGGAATAGGCAATTCCTCACCGTTATATAACTCTGTATATTCTTTCATGATGATATTCATAGACAGCCCATCCGCTATAGAATGGTGAATATCAAACAGCAGCAAATGCTTCTCTTCGCTGATTTTCAGAAGTCCTATACGCATAAGCGGTGCTACGCTCAAATCAAAAGGTTGAATAAAAGCTTTGATAATCCCTTCTGCTTTGCTTTCGTCGCCTTCCATATAGCTAATATCAAAAGCTACTGTGTCATGAATCCTCTGTATTGGGATGCCCTCTAGCATTTCAAAAGAAGTTCTTAGACTCTCGTGTCTTTCTATAAGCGTACGAAACACCTTTTCAAAACGCTGCTTGTCAATACTACCTGGCAGCATAACAACAGAAGGTATATTGTAAAATGTACTATTGCTTTCAAGCATATTTAATATATATACTCTTTTTTGTGCAGAGGATACAGGATAGTAGTCTCTTTTTTCTACTTTTTTGATTTTTTCTACACCAGCTTCATTGGTACGCTTATTTAAGTAAGTCGTATCCAACATGTCGCAGAATTCGCATATAACAGACGTTCCCAAAAGGTCTCTGACTTTTACATTTGTCAATAGCTTTTGGTTAATCCCATTTACCACGTCCATTGCGATTAATGAATCCCCACCCAATTCATAGAAATCGTCATTAATATTGAGCGTATCAAAGCCCATTAATTCTCCTAGAACTTGACCTATTAGCTTCTCTGTCTGTGTATAATTCTTATCAGCTTTTCCATCCAGATGTATTTCCTTTACCTGTTTGCTTATAGGCAATTCTAGGCTTTGATTGACAATATTTCGTCTAATTGTTCCTTCAGGGATACTAACCCAGCATCTGCTCTCTTCAAACTGATATGCAGGAAGTCTTACCTTCCTCCTATTGTCGGAATTTTGATAAAGTGCATCCCAATTGATTTCCACATCGTTTATGTAAAGCTTGCACAGCTCATCTAATGATTTTTCTAAAACCTGTTCTTCGTCATATAACGACATGTCAAGACCATCACTGATTTTTTCATTCAATGGATCATGGCTATAATAGATTCCATCATATTCATCACTTGCCAGATTTTCACTTACCAGGCGATTGATTTTATCTTCTAGTGCCAGCTTAGTTCCAGCTATTATAGCCAGTCTGTATTTGTAATGTCCTCTTCCTGTATTTGCGGTATAACAGATATCCGATAAGCTTCCTTCTATGCCATCGTCAAAATACGCCTTATATCTAGCAACCAACCTTTTTAAGCTGCTTTCTGTTTTTGCTGACAAGGTAAGTATCTGAGGCATTTCTCCCCATGGTTCTGAGTCATACTCACGATAAGGTGCTTCCTCCAATACCAAATGACAGTTGGTACCCCCTAGTCCAAAAGAGCTTACACCGCATATTCTCGGAAAGTCATTTTTTTGCCAAGCTTGATGCTTCACATTAACATAGTAAGGTGCTTTGATAAAATCAATTTCCCGTCTCGGAGTAGTAAAATGAATATTAGGAAATAATTCTTTATACTTTAGAGATATAACAGCCTTCAACAGTCCTGCTATGCCAGCGGCACTTTCCAAATGCCCGATATTTGTCTTTATGGAGCTGATGGCACAAAACTGCATTTTTTCCGTATACCTTCTAAATGCTCTGTTCATGCTTTCAAGCTCAATCTGGTCTCCCAGCTTTGTACCTGTCCCATGTGCTTCAATATAAGTAATGTTCTCTGGTGATATTCCTGCATTTTGCCATGCTCTTAACAGCAAATCCTCTTGGGCTTCTGGATTTGGTGCTGTGATGCCTATAGAGCTGCCATCCTGATTCATGGCTCCGCCATCAATTACTGCATAGATATTGTCTCCATCCTCTAATGCTTTTTCTAAAGGTTTTAATAATATCGCAGAAATACCCTCCCCAAAGCCAGTACCATCTGAATTGTCATCAAATGCTTTGGTTCTGTTGCTCGATGAGACTATCCCTAGTTTATCCATTCCGTTAAACATACCTTCTGATGAAGGCAGGTAAAGCTTAATGCCTCCCGCAATTGCCATATCGCAATCATTGCTCCTTATTGCGTTACATGCACTGTAAACCGCTATGAGAGATGAGGAACATGCTGTATCCAGGAGTATTGCCGGACCCCTTAAATCTAACAAATAGGATATTCTGCTGGCTATAATCATTGGAACATTTCCTGCTATAGACATTTGGTACAAGGCTTCATCAACGGTTGTAACAAGCTTGCTGTACATGCCGCTGCTTAAGCTGTTATGTCCAATAAACACACCAGTACGGCTTCCTTTTATTTTATTCCCACCATAGCCAGCATCTTCTATTGCTTCCCATGCAGTCTCCAAAAATATCCTTTGGCAAGGATCCATTAAGCTAGCTTCCTTCGGCGATATATTAAAGAAGCTATAATCAAATTTATCAATATCGCCTATAAAACCACATTCTGCCTCCTTCAAAAATTCCAATGCTTGTTCATTACCACCTGCAAATCTTACAAAATCCTCAATATCCTGTCTTCTGCCATCAGGCATGACTTTAACACAGTCAACACCGTTCTTTAATCCTTCATAGATTTCTTCAATGGTATGCCCTAAGGGCAGCTTTGCGGCTATGCCTATAATGGCGATTTTGTCCCTTACTGTTCTTTCTTCTGCATGAGTCAATGCAATATTCTTGTCAGATTCTTTTTGATTAATATAGGCAGCTATTTTCTTAATGCTTGTCAGATTAAAAAGATCGGTTGCCTTTATTCTGCCTGGATAAAGCGAATCAATTTTTGAGTGCAGTGTTAAAAGCGTAAATGAATTTCCACCCACATCGTAGAAATTATCATTTATGCCTATTCCATCTACCTTAAGTATTTCTTCCCACAGCTTGACTAGCTTCTCCTCCAACGGATTACTAGCAGCTTCATAGTTTTCATGCTTTATGTTATTTCCCTTGTTCTCATTGGTTGGCAGCTCCAAAAGCATTTGTCCTGTGCAGTAGCGAAGGGGCAACAAATAATTGATATGCAACAATTCTTCTTCATTTTCAATATTCAACTGCCAGTTATTTTCTATTACTTCATCCAGCACTGCCACAGCTTCCGCTTGACCTGCGTTATAGCTTTCAATATGGCTTATGCCTGCTTCTTCTGTTTTCTGTTTGCTTGGTTTACCAAAGCTACACTCTATATAGGCTATTGCTGTTGCGATATTATCTACTTGTATCTCATATTTTGTATGCTGATTGCTTTCCTCTGTTTTCTTCCATTGGTTCTTTTCCAGAAAGTCCGCTACTATTTGATTCTTTTGGGTTGGATAATAATCAGCTTCTATTTTGTTTATTCCTTCTTTTTGGCAATAATTGCCTAGCTCTGCCATTATTGCAGCTTCTATCCCTCGTCCTAAAACTCTACAGCTTAATAGGAATGTATCCATAAACAGACCTCCACGCCTGTTTTCAATGACTACAACCCCTGTTAGCCCATATTCTCCAAACTTATCTTCAACCTCTATGGTCCAGCACTTTGTATTAGGATTATTAAATAGTGCTTCAACTTCCTCTTCCGTCCTCCGCACTGTACTTAGATTAAACTGGTTTGTTCTTTGAGTTAGCTGTGATACTCTACTTATCTGCTCCTTTTCCATGTTGTTTATGCAAACTTCGAGCTTCAATTCTTTTAAAAATTCATCTAAGGTAAAGCTGGAGCTTTGTATTTCTTTTCTTTGTTTTTCTACTTGATATAGCTTTGTACGTATTTTATCTTCTTCTGTAACTTTTTCTTTATCAAAAGCCCATACATGCTTTAGATACTGTTCTATTTGCTGAGGCTCTTCTGGTAACTGCAAGGTCAATACTTGAGGATTATTCTTCATCATATCCAAGCATTCTGTTGGGCTATCATCTATGAAAATAAAGCTGTCAATTCCCAGATTCATTTCCTCAGCTAACTGCTTTACATTTTCTGATTTTGTTCTCCAATTTATCTGCCAGCCTGCAAGCTGCTCTTTCTTTAGAAGCATGTCTGGATGCTTGTCAAAAACCTCCAAAACATCTGCTTCGTTGTTTTTACTGCACAGTACAACAAGCATACCTTCCTCGTGCTTTCTTATGAGTAGCTTTTGTAGTGCCTCATATGGCTTTTCTATTTTTACACCTAATGCCCCATCTTCTCCACATATGCCATGCCACAATGCATTATCACAATCTACTGCAATGACCTTAAAGGGGTTATGCCTCGTGGCACAGGTTTTCCTTGCCACCATAGTGCCAATTGCAGCATAGTATGCATCACTAAACGGCATATGTCCTGTTTTATCTCTCACTGCATCAAAGGTTTCTTTTATATCATATAACGCTGCTGTGTTTGTAAAGTCAAGTATGCTGATGCCTTCTAGGCTGCTTATTTCTTTAACCATTTTCTTGTATAGTTTTTCTATGCAAGTGGTTATTTCCTCACTTAATCCAAAGTGTTCTGATACTGGAAAAATCCCTATAATAGTCAATGCACGTGTACTTCTATTCCTTATTGCCTCAAGCAGCTTGTCGTACTGATTTTCTAATGTTTGTTTTTGTACTTGTTCATTGGCTTTAGTGTCTCTTATCCAATCCTCAAAACGTAGCATCAGTAGATTTATTCCTGTGTTCTTAGAGGTCATGCTCTGTGCATCTAATAGCTCCTGGAACACTTGATTATAGGGTGCAAATTGTATATTAAGCCTTATACCGTTCTTTTCACACCACCACTTAGCATAGCCTTCTATTGGCTCACCAGTAAACGTTGCAGCAACAGTCAAATTTACATCTGATAATACAGTGATATTTCCTATTCTCTTTTTTTCTATTTCATTCTGTTCCTGTTGGTTGAATATCTGAATATCAGATAGCTTGGCTTCACTGTCCTTAATAACACTTTCAAGAACCATTTCGTAGTGCTTAAGAAGCTGTAGTATGGTCGCTTCCTTATATAAATCTGTTTTATATTCCATATAGCATTTCAATACATCCCCATGATCCATATAGATATCCAGTTTGAAATCCAATGTGGCTGTTGGAGTATTGAACTCATATTGTGAAATGCTCAGCTTGTCAATTTTTATATCTACCCTTCGGTCAAATTCATTGTGATAAATCAACATGGTATCAAAAATCGGATTTCTGCCAATTTCTGCTTTGTAACCGATATTTTCAACTATTTTGTCAAAGGGGTATTCCTGTTGGTTGTATGCTTGTGCAATTATATTTTTTTGTGACTTCAAAAAAGCTGTGATGCTACTTTCTTTATCGACCTTGCTTCTGATGGGCAGGTAGTTTATAAACGCACCCATCACATGGCTTAGGTCACTATGGTTTCTATTTGATACCAATGAACCTACGATGATATCCTCCTGCCCTGTGTATTGGCTGAGCAGTACATTGTAGCAGGATAGCAGCAGCATATTCAGGGTAATGTTTTCTTTTTGAGCCAATTTCTTTAGTTGCTCTACAATACTGTTTTCCAGCTCAAAGTAAACGGTATTTCCAGCAAAGCTTATATTCTCTTTTCTTTCATAGTCTAATGGCATAGCTAATAAGGGTATTTCTCCCCTTAATAAATCTAGCCAGTATTTTCCTTGCTGTTCTATTTTTCCCTTGTTTTCTGGTTTGTTCTGCCATGTGACATAATCTTTATACTGCAATCGAAGTGCTGGAAGCGTTTTTTTCTGGTACAGCTCTACAAATTCACTAACCAATATGGCTATAGATGCACCGTCTGAAATAATATGATGCATGTCATACATTAAAACGTGCTTGTCAGGTCTCACTTTTACAAGCTTCACTCTGAGAAGTGGTGCACAGCTTAAGTCAAAGGGTTTTATAAAGTCCTTTATTTCTGCATCTATTTCTTCTTCTGACCCATCCTTATATGCTACTTCAAATACAACCTCCTCATGTACGGTTTGTACAACCTCTGTACCTTCCCATTTGAAGGAGGTTCTTAGGGCTTCATGACGCTTCACTATTTCTGCCATAGATGTCTTTAGTCGTTCCTCGTCAAGCTCGCCTTCCATAACCAACACCCCTGGCATGTTATAGCTTATGGTGTCTGGTTCCATTTGCTGCATGATATACATTCTCTTTTGAGCTGAGGAAATCTCATAATAGTCTCTCTTTTCAGCTTCTTCAATAGTAATAAACTTACTTTCTCCCACTCCCTCAATATACTCTGACAGTCCTTTGATTGTGGGTGCCTTGAATATTTCCTTTAAGGGTACCTCCACGTTCATTGTCTTGTGTATCTTCCCAATTAGGCTCACTGCATTTAGAGAGTGTCCACCCAACTCGAAAAAGCTGCCATTTATGCCTATCTTATCTATTCCTAATACTTCCTGCCACATTCCAGCTAGCTTTTGTTCTACCTCATTCCTAGGTGCCTCATATAGCTTTTCAGAAGCGACAGTTTCCTTAACCTCTTTCAGTGCTGCTCTATCAATTTTCCCAGTACCTGTCAATGGCAGCTTGTCTACTCGAGTAAAATATGCAGGTATCATATAATCAGGCAATTCTTTAGCGATAAATTCCCTCAAGTCCGAAACACTTAGCGCTTCATCAGAGGTAAAATATCCGCATATATACTTATTGCCTTTGCTGTCTTCTTTTCCTATGACTGCGGCTGCTTTGACTGCTTCATGCTTTAGAAGACAGTTCTCCACTTCCTCTAGTTCAACTCTAAAGCCTCTAATTTTAATCTGAAAATCATTTCTGCCAAGATACTCAATTACACCTTCCTCTGTTAGACATCCCATGTCCCCTGTTCTATATATTCTCCCAAATTCAGGATGGTTTTCAAAGGCTTTTTCTGTCTTAACCTCGTCCTTCCAGTAGCCTAAGGCTAAATAATGACTGGCTATAACTATTTCACCAGCACTAAGTGGTGCTGCCACTCTGTTCTTTTTGTTTAGCACATACATTTTTATGTCACTTATGGGTTCTCCAAGATTTATTCCTGCAAAGTCCTCCACACTTGTTATGATTTGTGATGAATTGTATGAGGATTCTGACTGTCCATATAAATTGACCAGTGCTGCATGTTCAGATAGTTTTCTAAACTTAGCAACATCCTGCTCAAGTACACTTTCTCCGCCCAACACAATATATCTAAGTGAATTGAGCTTTTCTTCCCCATCCAGTGCATTGACAAAAAAGCGATATAGAGTAGGCACAGAATGCCATATGCTTATTTGTTCCTCTGTCAACCATTTGTGCAGCTCTTCAATATTCATTTGACGTCGTATATTTAGCGGATAGAGCGTTGCACCGCTTAAAAGACTGCTGTAAATATCCATAACTGCGGCATCATGTCCGAAGGCAGAAAACAACGTCATCCTGTCTTTTTCAGTGATATCAAAGCTTTGTATATAATTTTTAATAAAATGAAGCACATTTTTATGGCTTTGTATAACACCCTTGGGTGTTCCAGTGGAGCCTGATGTATATAAAAGATAGGCGATTCTATCTGCCTTTTCTTCTCTTTCTATTTCCGTATCCAAGGCTTCATTGCAATTATCATCAATATTCAAAATTCTCAAGGCACTGCTTGACTTTGCTATCAATTTTTGTGCCAGCTCATAATTTGCATTGTTTGTTACGATAAGCTCTGCTTCTGAATTTTCAATCATGTATAAAAGCCTGTTTTCAGGATATGACGGATCAAAAGGCACATAGGTCTTACAAGCCTTCAAAGCACCGATTGTTCCCACAATCATATCTATACCATGCTCAAACAATAGAGCAACCTTTTGGTTCTCTACTTGGTCATAAGCCTTATATTCCTTTATCTGTTTGGTATGCTTTTCTGTAGCTTTATTGATTTTATTTTCTATTGCCTTTGAACCGCACATAGGACAATCAGGGTTGTGGGATATCAAAAGCTCCTCAAGGTAATTTCCCCTCCAGCCTTCATCCCAGCTAAAGCCCTGCTGCTCGCACGTTTCTCTGAAATGATTGCTAAAAGGATAGGTAATCGTTAAATGACCTACCGTATTGACGATTTCTTTGTTGCCACGCTGATTAAATAGAAAATATTTATTATATGCCACATCTGGGAGTCCCAGTATAATTTTAATTGCCTCGTTGCATGCAAAGCCAGTGCTTAGAAAAAGAGAGGGTGAGGCAACAGAATTAGGGATCTTCTTGTAATTCATATTGTACTTTTCAATTTCTTCAATTTCCTTCAGCTTTTCTATATCATACAGGCAGTGAAAGCAGGGTGTCTTTGGAGAGTGAAATATAGCCACATACGCATTTAAATCAATCATAGAAGAGATAATATGAGGAATTTGCTTCTGCACGGCACATTTTGACAAAACAAATTTAGTTTCAAGATGATCCACATTATCAAATATGATAGCAGATTCTCCAACCAGTTCATCTACATTGTCCTTTGTAATTCTTTCTGACCGTGTAATAATATTAACATTAGGATTTAACTTGTTTATGCTCAGCTGTGCTGATTCTACCTTTAGCATTCCGATTCTTGATTCATCATGCAAGCATTGACGGTTTAAATTTGACAGCTCTACCACATCATCATCGCATACAATGATATTACCTATACCGCATAACGCCAGCTGCATAATGAGTGGAGAGCCTGAACCGCCTGCTCCTGCAACAAAAACAGTTGTGTTCTTTAATTTTTCCTGTCCGTCAATATCCCAGCCTTCAATCAGCATTTGTCGTTTATATCGTATTATCTCGCTCTCTGTGAGCTGCTGTGAAGGATCACATTTCTCCAATATTTTATATGCAACCTGATTGGAATACCTGTTTAATTCCTCATAGGTTAATGCCTTATGATTTGTCTTTATTGCTACCTTCTCCGGACTTTTTTTTACCTGTTCTAAAAAGGCTTTTATCAGCATGATATTTACCCTCCCTCTGCACAGTGGCAGATACTTAATGTTAATCTAAATAGTCGAGTACTGTTTCATTTGAATTCTCTGCTATTTTCTCAAGCAATCCTGTATATTTGCTCATGATAGATGCCATTCTGGTTGGTTTAAATAACTCCTTTACATAAAGAGCTACAATTTCTATCGCATCAGCATACTCTGTGATGTAAAATACAAGGTCAAACTTTATATTCTTTAATGCTTCCATCTTATTGGTTTCTTTTTGGTTGAACTTCTGACCTTCGCTGTCGCCCATATTCAACATATTAAAGAATATTGTTATCTGTGGGTATTTAACATTTAGCTCTTCAACAATCTTTTCGATGGGGAAACTTTGATATTCCAACGCCTTCAAGGTGTTCTTATTAATCCTTGCTAGAACATCATTAAAGCTTTCTTCCTCATCAATCTGGTTTCTTAGTATAATCGTATTTATAAAATAGCCAATTATCCTTTCAAGACTTTCATTATCTCTCCCCGACCCTGGCGCTCCTATGAGAATGTCATTTTTCCCAGTTAAGTCCATTAATAAGATATTAAGTGCTGACAATAAAACCATGAATAAACTGGTTTGTTGTTCTTTTGCAAGCATCTTCAACTTTTCTTTTATATCTTTCTCTATGACAACACTATAGGTCTCACCTGTTTTTTCCTTTAATGCTTCTCCTTGATTTCTATGTGAAATACTAAGTGGAGAAGGGTTGTCCCTTAATTGCTCATACCAATAGCTCTTTGCCAGCTCCATTTTGCGGCTGCCTTCTATTTGCTTGTTTTGCCATGCAGCAAAGTCCTTATACTGAAGCTTCAAAGGTGGAATTTTTATACTGATTCCCTTCTTGTTTGCTTCGTATAAATTAATAAACTCTTCTCTAAGTAAGCTCATAGACCATCCATCAGATACGATATGATGCATACAAAGAATCAATTCATATTCGTTATCCTTAAGTCTTATCAATTCCGCAACAAGCAGAGGGGATTTTTCCAAGCTAAATATATGTTCTGAGCTTGCAGTATATATTTCTTGTAGTTTCATTTGCTTGTCCGCCTCTGGCATACTGCTTAAATCTCTTACAGGCACTTCAAAGTCAACCTTTGCCTCTATGCTCTGTACAGGCTTGTCCTCAATGTATTTAAATCTGGTTCTTAAGCTTTCATGCCTTTCTATCAATTGCTCAAAGGTTTTTTTCACTGCTTCTAAATCCATGCTTTCTTTAAATAGCATACGTCCTGCCATGTTATACGCAGTATTCCCTGGTTCCTTTTGATTGATAATCCATAATCTCTGTTGTGCATAAGACAATTCATAATAAGCTTGTTCGGACAGCTTTTCTATTTGTTCATATTCCATGCCTTCATTGTTTTTAAGATATTCTCCAAGGCTTGCTATGGTTTGATAGTCAAAGAACTCCTTAAAGCTTATTTGTATCTTTAGCAGCTTGTGTATTTGATTTACTATCTGCATTGCTTTTAGGGAATGTCCGCCCAGCTCAAAGAAATTATCATATATTCCTATATTCTCTATTTCCAGTACCTTCTGCCATATCTCCACCAGCTTTTGTTCCATCTCATTACGGGCAGCTTGGTATTCTGTACCTGTGCTTATATTCCCTACAGGCTCTGGCAATGCTCGTTTATCAATCTTCCCGTTCCGATTTATAGGTATATTATCCAGCTGCACAAAATAAGATGGTATCATGTATTCCGGCAGCTCCTTTGACAAATACTTTCGCAGTTCTGCCACAGTCAATTCGCCTGCTACCATAAGTTGTTTATCAGCTACTATATATGCACAAACATATTTATTATTATTCTTGTCTTCTTTTGCTAGTACAACTGCTTCTTTTATCGCTTCATGCTTGATAAGCTGAGTTTCTATCTCTCCCAGCTCTACCCTATAGCCTCTTATCTTAACCTGATTGTCAATTCTTCCCAAGTATTCTATGTTCCCATCAGGCAGCCATTTTGCTAGGTCACCAGTCTTATACATCCTTTTGCCTGCTTCAAATGGGTTCGGCACAAACCTTTCTGATGTAAGCTCTGGTCTATTTATATATCCTCTTGATAACCCTTCTCCTGCAATACAAAGCTCTCCCGGTACATCCATAGGCATTACATTCAGGTGTCTATCCAATATATATATCTGTGTATTATTAAGTGGGGTTCCTATAGGAACATTTTTACCTGTTGGTTTTCCCTTACCATATTGATACATAGTCGCAGCAATAGTTGCTTCTGTTGGTCCATATCCGTCTCTTATCATTATTCCTGGGTTTAATGCTAGATAGTCTTCTAATATGTAATCCTTGATTGGTTCTACGCCAACCAACATTTTGTTTAATACGATTTCCTTATTAGATACTTTTAATAATTCATACACAGCTCTAAGTATAGTCGGGGGTATATAAGTAAATGTGATTTCTTCTTCTATTATTGTTTTTGATAGCTTGTGAATATCAATTATTCTATCGCTATCAAACAACACTAATTTTGCTCCATTAGTAAGAGGTAAAAACATCTCGAATACGCTTACATCAAAGGATATGCTTGTCAGACTTAAGCAATTATCTCCTACTCCAAAGCTCTTGTCATATCTGCAATATATTGAAAATATGAGGTTGTTTAGTGATTTATGCTCTACTGCTACTCCCTTGGGTTTACCTGTGCTTCCAGAGGTATATATAACATATGCTAGATTGTTTGCACTGGCTGAATTCTCCAGATTTCTGACCTCTCCTGTATAATAAGCTTCATCGTCCAATTCTATTATCTGTAGCTTTTTATCCGTTTTATCCTTTAAATAGCTCTGTGTCAGTATTATCTGTGCACCGCTGTCCTCCAACATATATGCAATCCTGTCCACTGGATATTCTGGATCTATAGGGAGATACGCTCCTCCCGCTTTAAGTATGCCCATTATTCCAACAATCAGCTCCAAGGAACGCTCTGTCATAATACCAACGATGCTGTCCGCTCCAATACCTCTATCCCTTAATAGCCTTGCTAGTTGGTTTGCTTTTTCATTCAGCTCCATATATGTTAATTGCTTGTCCTCAAATGCCACCGCAATATTGTCTGGTGTCTTTTCTGCCTGTTCTTCAAACAATTGGTGTATCGTCTTTTTTCGGTCATATTCCATTTCTGTTGCGTTAAAGCTGTTAACAATCTGTTCTTTTTCTTCTCTACTTATCATTTCAATGTGAGAAACCAGTTTCTGACTGTCTTCAATTATCTCTTGCAGTATATTCCTTAAATGGTTCAACAACCTCTTAATTGTTTCTAGTTGATATTTGTCCTGCTTGTAGTAAATATTTATCTTTATTCCGTCTCCAAACATCACCCCGATTGTCAAATCATAATTGGTTGCTTCTCTTACATGGCTTATTTCAAGCTTTATTTTTCCTTCACTGTTTTCTAACTGTTTTTCTATTGGATAGTTTTCTATAACCAATAATGTGTCAAACAAGCCTGCCCCATTTTTAAATCCGATTTCTGTCTGTAATTCTGCCAGTGATATACTTTCATATGCTTCTCTTACTCTTGTTGCCTTTTCCAGCTTTTGAAGCAGCATACCAATAGTCTCTCTGTCCTCTGTTATGACTCGGAAGGGCAAGGTATTGATATACAAGCCCACAGCTCCCTCAATACCTTTAAGCTTCGCTGTTCTCCCTGATACAGTTCTACCAAATATCACATCATCACTATTGCTATACCTCTGGAGTAGTATTCCCCATGCTGTATGCACCAGGGTTGCCATGGTTGTCTTCTCAGTCTTGCACAACTGCTCCATCGCTTCTCTAAGCTCACAGCCCAGTGTTTCCTGACATTCGCCTGTTCCTGCACAAACTCCCAGTTCTCTATTATTCTGAGGAATGACAGCCTTTTCTTCATATCCGTCAAGATAGCTTTTCCAATATTCAAGCTGTCCTGATTTATTCTGCTGCTGCCACTTCACATATTCTTTGTACTTAAGCTTATCTGTAGGTATCAGTTGTTTTCCATGAAGGATTGCTGCGTAAGCTTCCATAAATTCTTTTATAAGAATGGCACTACTCCAACCGTCGTAAAGAATATGATGATAGCTTATCATCATTTCGATTTCTTCTCCTGCAAAAATAACAACCGTTACTCTAAAAGGCTCCTTACTTATGTCTACTCCCTCTTCAACATCCTGTTTCCTTATTTGTCTAATGAAATGTTCTTTCTCCATCTCATCTACGTCTTTTGCATCAATGCAGCTTACAGGCACTTCAACTTTTTTTAGGATTACCTGTACTGGATTTTCTAGCTTGTCCCATCTGTAAACCGTTCTAAGTACCTCATTGGATGCTGCCACTGCATTCCATGCCTTTTTCAGTGTATCTATGCAAGCTTTTTCCTTTATCCTAAAGCTTAGCTGCTCAAAATAATCACCACTTCCAACATCCTTCAAGTAATGAAATAGCATCCCTTGCTGCATTGGCGTTAGCCCTATAATATCCTCAACATTCTCCCTATTCATACTATTATCTTGCACGGTTTTTCGCTCTCCTCTCAAGCTTTGAAAGTGTTCACTAGATCATCAAGGTGCTAAGCACCATAGCGAATGGAAATGTGCCAAATTCAAAAGGCCGCTCCGTGGAAGGATATCTTCCGTAAGCTCTCGGTAAGTTTTTATGTAAATCGGATTTTACCAGTCCTGTGTCCTGCTTTTCTGATTGTGACTTAGACATTTTTACATCAAGAATAAATCCTTCTCTAGCCATTCTATCAAGCATACGCTGGGCAATACCTTCACGTTTTTGCGCTCCCATACCTACTTCAAAAGCTTGAAGTAGCTTCTCAAAACTAATAGGTGCCAAAACGCCCTGTTTGTAAAGCTCCATGAAATCGGCAAATGCTGCTGGAATAACAATATAGTTAAACATATTGCTTAGAGAAACAATATATACATCTCTTTGCTTAAAGTCATATAGTGGAAACTTGGATGGTATTGCAGTAAAAGGTCTAAACATGATGGTGCTATCCTTCCATGAAAAATCAACACTATCAATCGTGTTTCTGACAGCTTGAGTCAATTGGAAAAACTGAAGGTCATTGCTTAAATTTTTAGTCCTTTGGACAATTTCCTTCGCCCTGTTATTTTCATAAAAAGGATTTGTATGTGCAATAGTGCCAGAAAACAGCTCTCTTCTACTTCCATCATTCTCAGTAACCACCTTAATATTGAACTTTTCCGGATTATCAGCCATTTCGCTTCCCAAATGCAATAGAAACGTAAATACAGATAAATCGTTGATATATGGAAGGTTGTCAATAACATAATCCCAGTTTGATTTTGCATCTTCATATGTAGACGGTGGAATATCCGCAATTAGATTAAATTTAGTCCGCACTCCGGCTTTACTTAGTCCCTGAATTGTGTTGGTAATCTCAGCTCGACCATTGCCTTTGGAAATTGCAGTAAGAACACGATCAACTGTTGATTCAACTCCGCATGTAATGACATCAAAGCCAGCTTTTTTTAGTAGTTGGAAATACTCATTATCAGCAGATTCTTTTCCTAATGCACGTGTATATGCCCAAAATTTCGCTGTTATTCCACGTTCAATAACACCCTTTGCAAACCTTTTGCCCCAGCTAGGAGACATAGCAGATGTTATCAGGTAAAAGTACGATATGCCATGCAGCTTTTGGAGTTTTTCAATATCATCCAATACCTTTTCTGGGTTTCTTACTTCATGGGGTGATGTCTCTGGATGACGACACTGACTGTCAGAGCAGAAAGCACACTTGTCCCAATAACATCCTCTGGATATCATTAGAGGTGCTCGCTTATCAGGCAATACAGCTCCTGCCAATTCGTGGTACATTTCTAGTTCATCTTGGTTATAAATTGGAGTTGGAAGTAAATTTGGATGTACCGTTGGTAGATGTTCGGTATATGTATAGTTCATTTTTTCGTGATTGAACAAAATAAGATCTGGAACCTTATGGATTTCTTCACCTTTAACTATGTATTCAGCAAGCATACGAAGTGTTAATTCCCCTTGATATAGCCCTACCGCATCAACAACTCCGCTTTCCATAATTTCATTTTTACTATACTCCGCCATAATCGTTAGCCCACTGCCCCCAAAAATAATAAATGCTTTTGGGTTTAGCTTTCGGATTTCTTTTGCAAGTCTATATGCATATTCTTTTTGTTGAAGCCAAAATGATGTACTTATTCCAACTACATCACATTCAGCAGCATTATGAAGAATCGTTTTTACTTCTGGAGTATTTAAGAAGGTATTAAAAGACACTTGACGATTTTCAAAAGCCTTTTGTTCAGAAATGACACCACCTAAATCATTGGGTACTAAGCCTAGCATTCCTAGTGCAGTCGCCCAACAAGGCATTTGATCTTCCCACGGATTTTTAGAAGCAGTTGATTCAGATAACCCAAGCACTGCTTTAGCTCCAAAATGCTTGTCTATTATTTCTGGTGGTATAAGAGACATCGCAGCAGCACTGTGCATTAAATTCATAGCATTATGTTGAGTAAGGACTGACAACTGCTGTATTTGTTTGAATTCATTAACTGCTTCACCTGCAAAGCCATCAAGTAGTGTTCTATCATTTAGAAGCCAATGCATAAACCTTATATTGAGATCACAAGAATTGCAGTCAATTTCATTATTGATTAAATATCCCTGTAGAACAGGAACGCCTAATAGTGGAGCAGGTATCAGTGATAAAGGGGTTGAAAAGAGAAAAACCTTTGGACTCCTCATAATATACGCCTTCCTTATACAATTTTTTATTAATTACATGAGTAAGCTGTAATGTGAATTATTGTCATCATCAGGTAAAAATGATATTATTTCTTCATTAATTTTAGAGATTTTTATTATGTTTTAATAGTAATAGTTTGTATTGGTAATTGTATAATACTTTTCTATGATTGTTTATATTATATCAAAGCATGATAATATTAACAATATTTTCTAATGTCTTTGTGTGATTGATGGTAGTATAGTTTTGTTGACAGTTCCAGTATTTATTCCTTATTATTTCCTCTTGCTATAACATAATGTATTCCACCTTTATATTCTTCTCTCCAAGGTCTGCTCATAAAAAAACCTCCTGATAATATCGTTAATCTTATATTACCAGAAGGGCTATATTAAATCAATAACTGGATAACTTCGGTGCCTGGCACATATCCTTCACATATCCTTCACATATCCTTCAGATTACATAGCAGCCATTTTTCTGCATTCTTCAGCACACATGCGACAAATGTCTGCACACTTTTGGCAGTGGTCATCCTTGAACATAGCACACTCTTTTGCACATTTGTCACAAATTTGAGCACATAATTCACAATGTTGCTTTGAGAATTGTCCGCTCATTGACATCATTCCTACTGACATTTGGCACATCATTGCACATTCAACTAATACGCTTACACAGTTTTTTCTTGCATTTAAATCAGCTTCATTAAGACATGCATCAAAACACTCATAGCATGCCTGTGCACATTTTGCACAAGCGTCTATACATGCTTGAAATTTGTCTGTTTTATTTGTTACTACACCCATTATTAACACTCCTTCATTTTACAAACTCTTTTCCTAGTGTAGGGTGTGCTATAAAAAACTTTTTATACCTATTTTTTAAATGAACAGTATATGTTAAAAATCTACAGTAAAGACTTCTTATTTTTAAACTCATAAAGCAAGTTAAAAATTTTAAAAAAAGGAGAGCCTTCGTTTACGAACCGCTCTCCTATAATTGTATTATAAATACTATATGCAAAAATTATTTCTAGCTTTTATATCTTGTATTCTTTGAGTTGAGACATATGACTAACCGTTTTTGCATTAACATGAAGTTGAATTAAATTCAATGCTTGTTTAATGGCATCAATATTAATTCCTGTATCATTCCCCATGGAATGTATCATATTAATAACATCTTCTGTAGCAACATTTCCTGCTGCACCTGGTGCAAATGGGCATCCGCCTAGTCCACCTACTGCGGATTCAACTTTATAAATCCCGTATTCCATAGCAGCCAAGATGTTTACTAATGCAAGTCCTCTTGTATCATGCATATGCATGATAAACCTATCTGCGCCAAATTCTTTTACTAGTGTTGATACCACTTCATGAACACGCATAGGATTTCCTAGTCCAACTGTATCTGCAAGCAAGATTTCCTTTGTTCCCAAATCAAACGCCCATGCACACATTTCCCTTATTTTTTTTAATTCAATTTTCTCACCAAATGGACAGCCAAAGGTTGTTGCAAGTCCTAATCTAAAATCAACAAGGCTACCATTTGCCTCAATAAGAGTCTTAAATTGTGCCATAGAATCAGCCACGGAGCGCTTTACATTGGCCATATTGTGCTGCTCACTTACACTAATTACATAATTGATTTGATTGACACCTGCTTCAACTGCAGCTTCAACCCCCCTTTGATTGGGGACTAGAGCCATAAGCTGGACGTTTTTATCTTTTGAATACTCACGTACTGCTTTTACAACTTCAGATGCATCCGCCATCTGGGGTATAGCTTTAGGACTAACAAAGGATGTGATCTCAATACGCTTAAAATTAGCATCAATAAGTTTTTTAATAATTTCAATTTTATGTGAGGTTTCAATAAAGTCATTTACATTTTGAAATCCATCTCTAGGACAAACCTCGACAATCTCAATTTTTTTTGGATATGTCATAATCGTATTCACTCCATTCCTGTTAATATACCCTAAATACACCAATAAATGCTAAGAATGCTATTAGTGCTAAAGCTCCAACTGCCCATAAGAAAAGTTCCACAAACACCTTACTTTGCTCTTCTTTTGAAAAATTAGGTTTGTTACTTGCTAATGCTGTAAGAATTAAAGCACCACCTGTTGAAATTGGACTAATACCTGCACAGGATCCTCCTGCACCGATAGCACTAATTAAAGCTATAGGGGAAACGCCTCCACCTACTGAATTTGCAATTGCACCTACAGTTGGCACTAATGTAGGATATACAACACCTAGTGCTGAGCTAACCCAAGACATTAAACCAGCAGAGATTCCCATAATAGGTGCAGCTGTTTTAGGAGTCATAACATTAGCGAGTGCATTTGAGAGTAATTCAATCCCACCTGATTTATTAACTATATTCATGAGAACTCCCACACCCATAACGAGTAAAACTGTACCCCATGGTACACTTTTGATACATTTAGTTTCATCAGCGACATTAAAGAAAATCAGTGTTACGCCAACAAAGAATGCAGCAAGTCCAACATTTACTTTAAAGAATATTATAAGAACGAGCATTGCAACCATGCCTAAAAGGGAAATAATTTGTTTGGAAGTAAATTTGTCTGTATCTTTTATACTTAAAGTAACCCCAGCACTTTTTACCTTAAAGCCTTTATACGCAAAATATAAAACAAGTGAAAATAGTACAGTAGTGATTGTATTTGAGATTAGGACACTATTCATAACATTGGTTATTCCTTGTTCGCTAGCAAGTCCAGTTATTAAGACACCTTCTGGTGTTATAGATGTCATTCTACCTGCCATAAGACCTGCTTCACCTATGAGTGCAAGCATTACAGGATTGTAACCAACGGCAAGAGCAAGCGATACTGCTATTGGTGGAATAATTGCTAGTGAAGGAATGGCACCAGGTCCACATGCAGCAATAGCAAATCCTGCAACGTAGATAAAAATAGGTATAATCCATACTCTATTACCTGCTAAACTAACGACTTTCCTTGCACAAAGTTCAAGTGCTCCAGTTTGATTTACAACAGCAAATAATAAAGTGATTCCAACAAGTGTTACAAAAAGTGATACGCTGAAGCTTGAGATTATTTCTTTGTCACTAACACCAAATACTCTACCAGCGATAACAGCTACAGCAATGGCTAGAATACCTACATTCATCTTTTTAAAAAATCCAACTAAAACAACGACTATAAAAAGAATTAAGGTTAATAAATTTGCATTCATAAATAATTCCCTTCCTTTATCTATAATTTAGTTTATTATTGAAATTACTTTATGTTTATCTTAGTTTGTCATTGCATCGTACTATATAACGTTCCTAGTCCTTAATTCTGATAATGTTTTCTCATCAAGTCCTGCAAATTTAGCGAAGATTTCTTCATTAAATTGCCCCAAAGTAGGTGCTGGCAATTTAATTTCTGGTTTAGTTGTCATAAGCTTAACTGCACATCCATTTAATCTCATATGACCAATCGTTGGATGTTCATTTTCTATAAACATTTCACGTGCACCAGCAATATGTGGATCTTCAGACAGTTTTTTTAGATCCATAATTGGTGCAGCAGGGACTCCAGCAGCTAATATAAGTTCAACTGCTTCTTCTATTGTATACTGACATGACCATTTCTCAATCTCAACCTTTAAAGTTTCGTGATTCTCACAACGTAGATTATTTGTTACATAACGCTCATCCGTCAATAAGTCTTCACGTTTAAGCACCTTGTGACATAGATTTTCATAAAGTTTTTGATTGCCACAACCTATGACAAATTGACCATCATTTGATTTAAATGAGTCATATGGATAAGCTGATGCATATCTATTTCCCATAAGCTCTGGTAGTTTTCCAGTAGAAAAGAACCTTTGCATACCCGTTTCAAGTGAAGCAACCACAGAATCAACTAATGACACATCCACACGCTGCCCTTTTCCAATTACTTGTCTAGCGTTTAATGCTGCTAAGATACCAATGGTAAGGTTTAATCCTCCTAATACATCTCCCATAGCATTTCCTACCCGTGTTGGACTTCCACCTTCTTCTCCTGTAATGCTCATAAGTCCACCCATAGCTTGTGCAATGATATCGTATCCTGGACGTTCTGAGTATGGTCCATAACAGCCAAATCCAGACACCGCACCGTAAATAATTTGGTCATTAACTTTACTTAATTCTTCATAGCCAAGTCCAAGTTTGTCCATAACTCCAGGTCTATAATTTTCAACAACAACATCTGCATGCTTAACCATTTCGAGAAATATTTTCTTTCCTTCTTCATTCTTAAGGTTCAATGTAATACCTTTTTTGTTTCTGTTCACGTTTGCATAATATAAGCTTTCACCATTTTGAAATGGACCAAAGCTTCGGGTATCGTCACCTTTTCCTGGAATTTCAATCTTAATAACCTCTGCTCCCAAGTCCGCGAGCATCATTGTACAATATGGTCCTGCTAAAACTCTTGTTAAATCTAGTACTACGACGTTATCTAATGCCCCTTTACTCATAGTTAAACCTCCTCAGTAAATTTTATACCAAACTCTTTCTTATATTTAGTACTCTCTAGCGTAGCAATAATTTCACTTACTATTATTGGATAGCCTTGTATATTTACATCTCTTCCTAACTATAATATAGCTAATTTCATACATGTTAAACCAATAATAGAATAAAGTGTTATCGCTAATAATTTAATTCCTTTCATTGAGTATATAAAGCAATTTCCGTGCCAAAGTGTATTCCTATCAAATATACTAATTTGTCTGATAATTCTCTTTATAATTACAATATAATTTCAATTATGACTTTTTATATTTCATTTGATTGCATAATCCTTTCATGTTATACTAATTATGCTCAGAATAAGATATTCAATAACAATTTATAAGGAGTGAGTGCTATTACTACAAATAACAATACTTTTAAAGCAGAATTTTCAGAAATTTCCGAAAAAGTTCTTAAAATTGCTTTGGATTTTTCCTATAGTGGTGTAATAGTAATAAACAAAGACCATACAATTATTTACCTTAATCATTGGGCAAGTGAATTTTTGGATATTCCTATAGAGAAATCTCTTTATAGAAAAACTACTGATTTCTTTCCAAATTCTGAATTAGTTAAAGTTATGGAATCAGGAGAACCTCAGAAAAATAAAATAGATATTAGAAATAATAAAGAAGTAATTGTGACAAGAATGCCCCTTTATGATGGAGATGAAATCATTGGGGCAGTAGCTTTATTTCAAGATGTTCAGCATATTCAGCAAAACGAAATGGAAATTAGAAATAAACTAACTAACAAAGGTTTTTTTGCAAAGTATCATTTTAAAGACATTATTCATTGTAGTAAGGAATTAGAACAGTCCATAGAAACAGCAAAAATCTACGCTCAGACATCTTCCAGCATTTTAATTGTCGGAGAGAGCGGTACAGGCAAAGAACTTTTTGCTCAAAGCATCCATAATTACAGTGAAAGAAAAGATGCTCCATTTGTAGCTATCAATTGTGCCACTCTTCCTGAAGGAATCTTAGAATCTGAACTTTTTGGTTATATGGAAGCATCCTTTACTGGAGCAAAAAAAGGCGGAAAAATTGGTCTTTTTCAACATGCACACAAAGGCACTCTATTTTTAGATGAAATTGGAGAGCTTCCTTTAATTGTACAATCTAAGTTATTGAGAGTTTTGCAAGAAAAGCAAATACGCCCTGTCGGTAGTGATAAAATTATCCCAATTGATGTACGCATTATCGCTGCCACCAATCGAAATATTTTTTCTGAAGTACAAAATGGTAACTTTCGTTTAGATTTAATGTATCGGCTTAATGTATTAAATCTTTGTATTCCATCATTAAGAGAGAGAAAAGATGATATTGAAGTGATTTCAAACAATTATCTAAGCAATCGCTGCCCTGCACTTTATGAAAAAAATAAAACTTTAATTCATGAAATTTTAACTTCACTTACTGAATATTATTTCCCTGGTAATATAAGAGAATTGAAAAATATTATTGAACGACTATCCCTAATTCTACAGCATGACATAACAAACACCGATGTTCAGTCCATTATCAATAGAATTATTGACAAACAAATTTATCATACTGAGGAAAGTATAAATGAAAATGTGTCTTCAATAATTGAAAATTCAGAAAAGCAAGAAATAATAAACGTTTTATTAAAAGTAAAAGGCTCTCGAATAGCTGCTGCTAAAGAACTAGGAATTAGTTCTACTACTCTTTGGAGAAAAATGAAAAAACATAATATTACATGATTTATGTTAATGTATTAAGGTGCCTGGGAAGCAAAATATACCATTAAACAAATAGACTAATATAAATTCAAATAATTCCACAGGTAGGACAATGGTATAACCAAAACCATGGCAGGAAGCATATTAGCTATTGGCACACTTTTCATTTCATTAATCCTAAACCCGGTAGCCAGCATCAAAATCCCTCCACAGGCTGTAAAATCTGCAATAATTGTGGGATTTGTCAGCGGCATTACTACTACTGCCATTAGGTAAAGTGTTAGTAGTATAAAAAACTGGGGCACACAGAGAAACACAACTAAAAATCCCAGTGAAGCGCTGAAAATCATAGAAGTAAAGAAGTCTAACAAGGACTTGGTGATAAGTATGCTGTGATCCCCTGTAATACCAGCATGTAATGCTCCATAGATACCTGTTCCACTTGCACAGAACAGTACAGCAATACTAATAAACTTCTCCATAGAGAACTCGTCTTTCTTGTGGTTTCCATTACCCATGATTTTTTCCATTGGCACTTTTATTTTTTCTATTGCAGTGGCTATGCTTTTTTCTATACTCATTAACTCACCCACTGCAGTACCTAAAATAACAGATAACACAACAGCAGGTAAGGTCTGTACTTTTATAATAGCCAAAATTCCCATGGACATAGATATAAACCCAAATAAAATTGGCAATGTATTACGAAGGTTTTGCGGCAACTTTTTACCCACTAAGGCACCTATGATAGCTCCAACGGCAACCGCCAAGCTGTTAACAATAACTCCTATTGGCATATTTAACCTTCCTTTCATGTAATTTAAAAGGCAAAGTGTAAAATTACCGATACACTCTGCCCTATATTTTGTCTGCTCAAATTTAGTATATTACTAAAATGTATGACTGCTATTATAGCTTTACTGTTTTACTTTTTCTGTTGTGCATTATAGTAAATATAAAAGTTGCTGCTCCGCAAGCAAGTCCCAAATAGTCAAATATTCTATTTCCCTGCACGAACATTAGAATCGCACTGGCAGCAAAGGCGAAACGCAAAATAATTGATATTTTACCCATAAGCCAGCCTGAAATCGCAATAGCCATCATAATAATAGCGATGGTCGTAAGTATTGCTATATAAATAGTAGCACCTGCTGAGGACTCAATAATGAGCAGTGCCGGATTATATGCATATACGAAGGGAATGATAAAACCTGATAGTCCCAACACAAAGGCATGCAATCCTGTCTTGGTAGAGTTGGAATCTGCTATACCTGCGGCTGCATAAGCTGCAATAGCTACCGGAGGTGTAATGAAGGACATAATAGCAAAGTAGAATACAAACATATTGGCGGCTATCGGTGTAATACCGTATTGAACCAATGTCGGAACTCCAATTGTTGCGGCAATAATATAGGCAGCTGTTGATGGAAGCCCCATGCCCATTATTATACAAGCAAACATAATCATAACTAGCATTAGGAACAAGTTTCCTCCTGAGAGTTCGAACACAATGCTTGTAAACTTTACTCCGATTCCTGTCATGCTTACAATTCCTATAACGATACCGGCACAGGCACAAGCCATGGCAACCGGAATAGTTGTCTTTACTGCATTGACCAGCGACTCTTTTATCTCTCGGACTGGAAAGCGCTTTTCGCTAACAATATACTTTGTGCAGCCTACCACTAGCAGAACTACAATCGCAAATATTGCAGAATAACTTGCAGAGAGCTTTAGTCCTAGCAATGCCACTATCAGCATAATAATAGGAAGGGAATAGTACCAGCCTTTCTTAATAACCTCTTTCAACTTTGGCAGATTTTCTTTGGGTTCTGCTTCCAATCCCAGCTTATCTGCTTCCAGATAAACAGAAACACCTAAGCTTAGATAGTAGAGAATTCCGGGGATTATAGCTGCTATAATAATATTCGCATAAGAAATCCCTGTGACATCTGCCATAACGAATGCTGCCGCACCCATAACAGGAGGAAGCAACTGCCCACCTGTGGATGCAACTGCCTCTACAGCAGCAGCGAAATCAGGCTTGTAACCCACCTTCTTCATAAGGGGAATTGTAAATGTCCCTGTTGTGACGACATTAGCAACAGCACTCCCATTAATAGAGCCCATAAGTGCACTGGAAATAACAGATGCCTCCGCAGGGCCACCCTTCATGCGACCCGTCAGAGCGTACGCTACATCAATGAAGAATTGTCCCGCTCCAAACTTCTCAAGAAGCTCTCCAAATATAATATACAAAGCAACAAAGGAAACTGATGCCCCTATAGATGTACCAAAGATACCCTCCATTGTCCATGTAATATAGTTCGTTATATAAGGTATATCGTAACCCTTATGGGCAATTATATCAGGCATATTTGGCCCAAAGATTGCAAAAACCATAAATATGCAGGAGATGGCTGCCAGGGCAAAGCCCACCGTTCTGCGGGTAATATCCAGAACAAGTATCATAAGAACTACACCCATAATAATGTCAATCTCACTGGCTCCGCCGATTCCACGCTTCAACATGGATTGTATTGAAGTATTCATTAAAAAATAAGTGCCAACAACTAAAGTAATAAATGCAACCAGTGCAAAAATCCCAGAGTATTTTTTATTTTTTTCTACTCCGCCTTTAAACTGGTATAAGTAATACACAAGAATAAGAAGAAATACATGAAAAACTCTCTGCTGTATTACACTGATGGATGTACTGTATGCAATATATAAATGAAAAATTGATCCAATAATAGAAAGTATTGTAATGATATACATTGTAATCTTTAATATGTTTTTTGCCGGAACTTTTAGGGATTCGTTTTCCATACAGTTTTCTCTCTCCTTTTTAAAAATAGGCAGGCTTATTAAAAACCTGCCTATTAATTATAGTCTACATGATTATATTAAGAATAATGCGTTTATTTCTTTAGTGCATCAGGAATTGTCATGCCAATTTCCTCAAAATACTTAATAGCACCTGGGTGTAGAGGGATATCGATTTCTTCTAATGCAGTCTCAATATTAACTTGCTTCTCAACAGAGGCATTAGAGATAGCCCACTCAGCTCTGTTCTCCCAAATTGCCTTAACCATGTTGTAGATTTCATCGTCTGTGAAACCTGCGTTAATTGATGTGCACATGATAATTCTAGAACGTGGAATTATTACATCAACATCAATATCTTTATATGTGCCCGCAGGTACTGTGTACTTTGTATATGCGGGATTTGCCTTATAGAAAGCATCGTCTTCGATTGCGATAAGCCTAGCCTTCATAGAAGTTGTTAACTCTGTCATAGCAGCAGACTTTAGTGGATGTGTTGCTATAAAGCCATCTATCTTGCCATCCTTAAGTGCGCTTACAGCCTCAGCCTCCGGCATAAACTGTGGCTTAATATCATCATAGGTTAATCCATAAGTATCCAGAAGAGCCCTTGCAGCCATCTCACCACCACTGCCTGCAGCTCCTACACCGATTGTCTTGCCCTTAAAATCTGCAACAGAATTAATAGAACTGTTAGCAGATGTAAACACCTGAAGGTAGTTATAAATTGTTGAATAAAGTGCACGGATATCAGTATAAGGGTTAGCAGCATAGTCAGCTTTACCATAATAAGCCATAGATGCAACCTCTGTTTGAGAAATTGCCCAGCCCATCTTACCATCGTGAAGGTTTCTCAAATTCTCGATAGATGCAGCAGTTGCCTCACCTGTAGCTGTAAATCCTTCAACATGGTTTGAGATAGTTTCTGCCATCGCAACTCCCATTGGATAAAGTGCACCTGCTGTACCTGCTGTACCGATAGTAAACCTTCTAACCTCACCTGGTTTAGGTGTCGTAGAACCACCATCTGGAGTTGGTGTGGATGAACATGCTGATAGCTGAGCCATTAGGAATAGTACCAGTAACAGTATAGAAGCTGATCTTAGTAACTTTTTCATAATATCACCCTTTCATATTTAGATTTTATTTTTCAGTTAATCTCTTAACATTAGCCCCAATGTTTGTCATTTCTTCATAGAAACGAGGGAAGGATACGCCAACAAACTCTGCACTGTCAATAAGAGTGCTTCCCTCTGCCGCCAAAGCAGCACAGGTAGACGCCATAACAATACGATGATCATGATGTCCGCTAAGGTGTGTGCCCTTTAAGTCAGAGTGGTAAATTGTTAATGTACCCTCTGTTTCCTCAAACTTTCCACCCATCTTTGTAAGTTCCTCTACAATTGACTTACAGCGATCCGTTTCTTTTAGACGGCAGGCTTGGATATTGTTAAGGACTGTCTTACCTTCTGCCTTGCAGCCTAGTACTGCAAGTGCAGGAATAGCATCCGGCATGTCCTTACAGTCAATCTCAATACCATGCAGCTTATGACCCCCTTCTACAATAACTCCATCTTTACCATTGTTCAATACCTCAACCTTACCACCCATCTTGTTAATTATGTCAACAAATACCTTTTCACCCTGGTGGTCATTAATGTCCATATTGAGTAGCTTAATCTTAGAATCTGTGATAGCTGCGGCTACCATTGGATATGTAGCTCCGCACCAATCAGATGGTACTGTCTTTGTAAATGGCATGTAAGTCTGTCCACCTGGAATTATAAATTCTTCAAAGTTTTTGTTGATAATCTTGATGCCTGCTGCATTGAGCCAATCAAGTGTCAAGGAAGCGTAAGGTCTTTCACCAAGGTTTTCTACTAAAATACGAGTATCTCCTTGCAGACTGGGACAGGCAATAAGTAAGCCGATAAGCCACTGGACATTTACCCCTGGAAAGTTAACAGTATGCCCTCCTTCAATAGGACCTTCTATCATTAATGGAGCTAGCTCGTTATCTCTTGTAGATACTGCCTTACCGCCTAGCTCTCTAATTGCCTTAAGCAACGGAGCTATCGGTCTGTAGCATATCTGGTAGTCACCTGAAACAATTGACTTTCCGTTAATCAGAGAAGCCACTGTAGTCAATATATAATATCCAGTTCCAGAGTTACCAACGTTTAATATAGCGGAAGGAGACTTGAGGTTCATTCCGACACCCTCAATTATCCATTCATCATCACTAGAACAATCTATTTTAGCACCAAGTGTTCTGCAACAATCTATAATAGAATAGCTGTCAATACCTGGCATTGGATTGTAAACTCTTGTTTCCCCCTTCGCTAGTGTTCCCAGCACAATACCACGTGCGGTCCCTGACTTTGAGCCGGGTATTCTAACTTCGCCCTTCAATTGCTTTGTAGGTTCAATTAAATACATCATAACACTATCATCTCCTTATACCTTTTTATTATTTTTACTAACTTAAACATAACACCCTCATTGATTATTGTGAAATAGTTATATATAATATATTTATAGGCAATGTCTATAAATTGAAGAGAGATGGTTTTATAATGAATATTAACCAAATACGGTATGTTATAAAAGCAGCCCAGTGTCACAACTTTTCCCGTGCAGCGGAGGAGTTGTTTATCACTCAGCCTACCCTTTCTCAGCAGATTAGTCAGTTGGAGCATGAGCTAAAACTCACTCTGTTCGAGCGAACAACTCGCTCAATTAAATTAACAGCTGCTGGGATTGACTTCATTAAGTATGCTCAGAAAATATTAGATGAATGGACTGCCCTGGAACACACTATGACTCAGCATTTGAACCTTAAGAGTGAGAAGATAGTATTGGGTATTTTGCCCACTCTAAGCAAGGTAAATCTTACCACTCATATTGCTTCGTTTATGGATATTTATCCAGAGGTAACCATTGAACTTACAGAAGTATGGAGTGAAGAGCTAATCTCCAAGCTATTATCTAATGAAATTGATATTGCATTTCTCAATCCCGTTTTCCCAGTTGACAATGATTTCTTGAGCAAGACAGAATGTTATCCTATTTTTGAAGATTATCTCATGTTAGTGGTTAATGCAAGTCACCCTCTTGCAACTTCCTCCCATGTTACTCTTGATGACCTAAAACAGCTAAAAATGATTATGCTATCAGGTCACTCCAGTGTCCGCAAAACTATCACTATAGTTTTTGAAAAAAGCAATATTAACCCATTTATCGTTTGTGAATGTTCTGGTTTAGATACCATGATAGGTCTTGTGGCAGATGGAATAGGTGTTTCATTCTTAACCTCCAGGGTTGCAGAAGCGTATAAGAATAGTAATGTAAAGGCTATTCCAATCCTTCCTTCTATTAAATGCCAGACAGCATTAGTTCTAGCTAAGTGTATTCAACATAATAACATCACACTTGCCTTCAAAAGCTATATTCTAGATTACTTCCATATATCATAACATCCTGCACATCTTGAACCTAAAAATACTTTTTCCTCTAAATGCATCTTTTATTCTTTCAAATTAACTAATAATACATATTTCTTCTTTTCCATATATATATTCTCCTTGATATTACAAATAATATAGCTTATACCATTTGCATAAATTCAATGTTATAATAAATATGTAATCTGTAATGACATAAGAAGATGTATATTGAAAGGAGAGCAATATGAATATTAAAACTCAATTAATACCCATAGGAACAAAACGTAGAAGTGGTACAAAAATAACTAAAGTAGCTTTCTTTGTAGACCATGATACCGGGAATCCAGATAGTACAGCTCAAAACAATGTTACATATTTTATCAATTCTGCTAATGAAATGTCAGCTTCAGCACATTTATTTGTAGATGATAAAGAAGCAATAATGTGTATTCCTTGTTTAGACAACACTGAAAAAGCATGGCATGTATTATATGAAAAACGTAAAGATAATCAATTGTACGGTGGTGATTCTAATGATATAGCTGTTGGAATAGAATTATGCTATTTCCCCAATGATAAAGTTCGTACATTAAAAGCTTATAGTAACTATATTGAAATAGCGGCCTATCTAGCAAAATTTCATAATGTTGACCCAAATAAAAGAAGTGGTCATCTTGAGTTAGACCCAGAAAGAAAGACAGACCCTAATAATGCTTTAAAATATATAGGCAAAACTTATGTTGATATGAAAAAAGATATACTAAATAAGTATAATGAAATGTATGCAACCAAAGAAATTAATACAATTGAAGATGCTTGTTATTTCCTTAAAGGTAAAGCTTTTGAAGATGCAGATGGATGGTTAGTAAAAGCTAAAGCAAATCCTAGAATGGCAGATATATTTATGGCTTTTGCTAAAGGTTGGGACACAATCAAGGATACTCAATATTTTGATGTAATATTGCAGAACGTATTAAAGAATATGAAGGTGGGTTAGAAAGTATTATAATAAATAAATCAAAAGAACTGCTCCGACTACTTCTATTCAATAAAAAAGTGGCAAAGATTAAATTTGCCACCTTTTTTATTGAAGCTTATAAGGGCGTGTAACAATTATCTCCAAGGAATCTCTATTAGGTCTTACTAGTTCATAATTCAGTTATTTACCTATATGTACAAAAATAAGAGCAACGGTTATTTTTACTTGATTAACACACTCTCGTCCGAGAAAATTTTATCTTCTCAACAGGTAGTATACCAAAACCTTAATCAGTCTACAAGTGGCATAAATACTGCTTTTTATTGCATTTTGGTATACTATGTCAAAGCAAAAAGAACCATCCCCAACGCTTCTATACTTTTCCTAAGTATTCCTCCAGTGTAATACTTCTGCTTGTAATATTAAGAGAAGTGCTTTTACCCACATAACGGAGATGCCAAGGCTCAAACTGATATCCAGTTATATTTTCCTTACCTTTTGAATATCGCACGATAAACCCAAACTGCGGTGCATTGTTTTTTAACCACTCACCTTCTCTGGTTTTTGCATAGGACTGTGTAAGTGTATAGTTAACAGATGGGCTGCTTATATCCATAGCCAAGCCAGTCTGATGTTCACTTTCCCCAGGTCTTGCACTAAATTGATTTGCTGCAGCCACTGATCCGTATTTTCTGATACTTGAAGCAAAAATCTCATTTTGTCGTGTATAAGAGCGATAGCCTGAAATAGCAGTAAGCTTAATATTATCATTTTTAGCTTTAAAAAAGAGTGCTTCAAGGGCTTTTGCCGCCTCTGGTGTCATTTTTGTTTTTGCCTCGTTAACTGAAGGTACGTTGGGATTTATCAGATTGCTTGGTATATAGCTTGCATTTAGATGATATTTTTTATTTACAAGAACTAGATTACCTGTTGCTGAAACCAGTGGTTTTGTCTCAGTTAGGTTCAATTTTAGACCGGGTTTTATCATATCTCCTGTTATCTTATTTATTTCCTTCAATTTAGCTACGGAAATATTATATTTTTTTGATATGCTATACAATGAATCTCCCACTTTTACTGTATAACTGTCTATTCTCTCTTCGGTTTTTAGTTGTTGTCCAGGAAATATCATGTAATTACTTAGGTTATTTAACTTCATTAATTGTGCCACTGATGTTCCTGATTTTTGTGCAATCTTATATAATGTATCCCCGGATTTAACTGTATATACAACATTAGTCTGAAGCTGTGCATGATTTGTTGTAGGGTTTGCACTCATAATTCCAGCATTGAGATTACTGTATCCAATTGATGCTATTAGTATGGATCCAAGCATTATTTTGACAGTATCTATTTTAATATCACGGTAATTTTCATTTATATAGTTTTTTATATAATCTAGAGAATCTTTTTGCAGTCTTTTGCCTTTGTTAGCTAACGAGTAGATGAATTCTTCGCCAAATTCGCTGGTTTGTTTATCAACATATAAGACTAATGTATATCCATTTTGGTTTTTTATTAATTCTTGACGTGAGAACATATCCATTTTATGTATCATCCTTTCTCATTGTTTGATAATAAATAAAATAATCTAAGTTGACTATTGAGTATATTCTCCCTCACGATACTCAGCTTTATGCTTTATAAGTGTGGATATGTGCCAGGCACCATAGTTATCCAGTTATTTCTCCATTTTCATATCTGTCCAGCATGTCCTTTATTCCGCTATCTGTCATACATATGCTTCTTCCTATTTCTGTATACGTATAATGCTCTGCTATTGCAGCTTTTGTATATCTCAGTTTGTACTCTGTTAGCCTTCTTTTTCTTGATCCTGACTTTATTAATGATTATCCATAAGTACATATCCGTACACCACACAACCCATAATTTTACTGTATTCTTTAAGCTGTTTTATAAAATAGCCTTTATCTATGCTTTCCTTAAATATGTATTCCTTATTATTTCCTCTTGCTATAACATGATATATTCCGCCTTTATATTCTTCTCTCCAAGGTCTGCTCATAAAAAAACCTTCTGATAATATCGAAACTTATATTACCAGAAGGGTGTATTAAATCAATAACTGGATAACTTCGGTGCCTGGCACACATTCTCCTCCTCTTAGTTATATCAGTTAAAAACTTCAAAAGCATATTTTAGAAAACAAGTATCTTATCAGCTTCTGAACTCAAAAGTGCTAGTTCGTCCATAGTACTTCTTTCTGCACCCGGTATCATTTTATCTATGCTCAGACCCCGAGCATCCATACAGCTTCCTCAGAGCTTTACCTTACCATTCTTTAACAAAATGGATTTCAGCATTCTCCCAATATTATAGTAGCCGTTTGGAGTATTTTGACCATCTATGGCATTTACAACTCCATCACCTATAAGTGAAATGTTTACATCTGCTTCAGCTGTTTTTTGTAAGCTCATAGCTAGCCTTAAAGCATTGTAAGCTTTCTCTGTACCATAAGGACCATCATTGATGATAAATAAATATTTCATACTCAAACTCCTTTCTCTAATTTTCATTATTGCTTCTTCTTTTATTTGCGAAAACATGCAAATAAAATGTAGGTAAATATTATCACAATAATTAAAGATAGTTCAATTATTATCTCATTATTTTGCATTTTGTATCAATTACTGTAAATATAAGGTCTCCCACACATTTCTTTGCTTTCTGTGTTTTACTCCTCAAAGCAAATGATCCTAATATATAGCATTTTGGAGGTGTCTCACTGTCTATGGATACAATAAGGTTATGGATGACAATTATGGTTTATAATTTAGATTCGTCATTGGTGTTTACGATACAGATATTTCTTTCATTGGAAATATTGTTGTCATTGAAGATACCAAATAAAAAACAGACATTAAAAAAGCAACAAACACTCAAATGCTAGTTTGCGGAAATCAATTTCTGTTAAAGAGTATATAAAATAGTTATAACGTAATATTCTTATATTGCGTCATATCCCAATATCTATGCAATATCATATAGAATAGAAGATTGTACAATTTTTGAAAAGTAAGTCTATTTCAACTTATCTTATTACACTATGTAATAGACTGTGTTTATTAGTTTGTTACCACAGTGTTACCAAGGCTCAAAATTCTATGTCATAAAAATTAATAAAGGCTTTCATCCTAATCGATGAAAGCCTTGCTATTTCAATATTTATGGCGGAGAGAAAGGGGTTCGAACCCTTGTAACCTGTTACAGTTAACACGATTTCCAGAAGTGCTTTGTCTCATATCAATTGACATTAACAACTTCAATCTCTTACAGGTATTGTATTTTATTTCATAATCAAATTAGATTTAGAATCATGTTCTTTATATTAGTGTAATGTACTTCTATCTATTCCACCGCTAAATAGGCAACATTAGATAGATTACAAAGGCAAAGGAGAGTCCGATAAAATTTGAAATAATCAATGAACACTTCTAATCATCTCAGTTTTTATTTTTCTTTTGATATATAGCTTACCCTAATAGTTCTGATAAACAATATACATTTCTTCCATATTAAAAAGTTATTATTGATTTAATGCATAATCAATAATGATAAATTATTAACAAATAAGCACTTGCCATATAGTTCTAAATAAATGTTGCTAGCTAAGAGTTTTTTTGATAAACTCTTAGCTAGTAATAGTTTAGGAGGGATATAAAATGGCAAATGTCTTCATTGAAGAAAGGATTTGCGAGTTCATGATAAAATACGGAGAAACGCTAACATCACAAATTTACGAAATTGTTAAACATTGTCTTGCCTATAACCTTACAGAATCAGATTTTAGGCATAATTTTGCTCCTATCATACAGAATATCGCTTTGGAGCTAGAAATACCAATAGATATTCGACATGAATACACTGTATTACATGGCAGAGTCGATACACTTTATAGCAGAGTAATTCTTGAATACAAGAGACCTGGCTTATTAAGCAATAATAATAAGAATTCGAAAAATAGGGATGCCATCGAAGAAGTTCAACGACAAATTAAAGGACTTGCTAAAAAAGAAAGTATTGAGCCTGGGTCTATATTAGGTATCGTTTTTGATGGCAAGTACTTTATATATGTAAAGTATGCCAGTGAATATGAACCAGAAAACGTCAGTGTCATAACTCTTGAAAAATTTTTAAAGAAGCTTTTTTGTCTTGCAACAGATAAGGCAGTTACTGTTAAACACCTAGTCGATGACTTTGGTGTGAATAGTAAACTTACGCAAAATGCTGTAAAGAATTTATATACCGCTCTAGTGGATAATGTTGAGAAGGTAGAGAGTATACGCTTGTTATTTGAACAATGGAAATGTCTATTTAGAGAAGTTTCAGGGTACAGTTTTAGCTCTACTAAACTAGATTTAAATGAGATAAAAAACTTGTATGGTTTTAAAGATGAATCTATATCTGTTGATTCACTAATATTTTCAATACATACATACTATGCATTACTGATAAAACTTCTTAGTATTGATATTTTGTATCATAACAAAAGTCAGGACTTTAAATATCAGAAATCGGCTATAAAGTATGAATCAAAGGAACAATTGTTCAAAGCTCTTGAAGACATTGAATCTGGAGGTCGTTTTGCACAACTTGGTATTACAAACTTTTTAGAAGGAGATTTCTTTGGTTGGTACTTGAATGTATGGAGTGATGATATTTTTGATATCACCAGTAAAATAGTGAGTATGTTTGAGACTTATGATTATGAAACTGTTAACCTCGATGAAGATAATTCTAGAGACCTTTTAAAAAATCTTTATAATTTTCTTTTGCCTAAGAAATTAAGACATGCGCTAGGAGAATACTATAGCCCTGATTGGCTGGCAAAATTTACCTATGATAAGCTCGGTATTAATGGAGACGTATCAAAATTAGTTCTTGACCCTTGTGTAGGTTCTGGAACTTTCATTGTAATTGCCATAAATGAAGCCATTCAAAAAAATCCAACCATGGACAGAAATGTCTTATTACAAGGTATTTTAGCAAATATTCATGGTTATGACCTAAATCCACTTGCGGTAATAGCAGCTCGGGCTAATTATATCATTGCACTTGATGGATTGATCAATGAAACAAGTGAGAATATCGAAATTCCAATATACCTATGTGACTCTATGCTGACAGTCTTAGAGCAGGAAAAGAAGACTTTAAAGGTAAATATTATTGCTACACGTGCTGGTACATTTGAAATACCAAAGGTATATATTGAAACAGGTAGTTTTAATAAGCTTCTCGAGTTGCTAAATGATAATATAAATCGCAAAAACATAGTTTATGGTAATGTTTGGGGAAAGATTGTAAATGAACTCTTGTTAGAAAATAGTCTGAGTCAATTAGAAATTCAAGAGGTAAAGGAACTGACAAGTATCTTTTTCAGTCAATTGATAGAGTTGGAGCATAAAGGGATACGTAAAGTCTGGAGTCAAGTCATTAAGAATGCATTTGCCCCACTTTATCAAAAGCAAGTTGATTATATTATTGGCAATCCTCCTTGGGTAAATTGGCAAACCCTACCTGAAGAGTATCGAAAAAGTATTCAAACATATTGGTATCAATACTGTATCTTTGACCACAAAGGCTTGGAAGCTAGACTTGGAAAAGCACATGATGATATTTCAGTTCTTTTTACCTATGTGGTTATGGATAAGTTTTTAAAGGATAATGGGAAACTAGGATTCATAATAAATCAAAACTTGTTGCAAGCAAGCGGTGGTGGCGATGGTTTTAGAAAATTTAAAATCAAAGGATCTACCTCTGTTAAAGTAACAGAAGTAGATGACTTCGTTGATGTTCAACCATTTGCAGCATCAGGTGCAAGTAATAAAACTGCAGTAATATTCATAGTTAAAGGGCAAGATACAGAATACCCAGTTAAATACAATAAATGGAGTAAGTTAATGAAAGGAATCATAGACAGTGATGAGTTGCTAAATTCGGTCCTTGGCAAAATCGAATGCACTCCTTTAATTGCATCGCCTATAAAGATTTCAGATACTGCAAATAACTCCCCGTGGATGATAAGTAACAAAGTCCGCTTTGATTCTTTGCAAAAACTAGTTGGAAATTCCTCTTATAAGGCAAGGAAAGGTATTGATACAAGTGCTAATGGAATATACTGGGTTGAAGTCCTGAATGATATAAGAAACAAGTATCTTGTAAGAAGTACTCCTGAAAACAGTAAAAAAATTATACCTCAGGTTACAATGCCAATCGAAAAGGATTTAGTCTATCCATTAGTTAGAGGGAAAGACCTTCGTAAATGGAAATTTGATACACCATTTCATATTATTGTACCCTATGAATATAGCCTAAAAAGTCCGCTTTCAATGGATGAACTTAGAGATACATATCCACTTACTTATGATTATTTTTACAATCATCAACATAGTGGTAAATTCACTGAGATTTTGGAAACAAGAGGTACTTTCCAAAAGCATTATAAGTCTTTACAAAAAAATAATGAGTCAACGCAAACCCCTATTCATGCTCTATATAATATTGGCGTATATACTTCAGCACCATACAAAGTCATTTGGAAGGCATTGCAGAATAAAGGTATGAATGCTTGTGTTATATCAGAAAAAGATGGGAAGTTAGTTCTACCTGACCACAACAATGTACTTGTACCTTTCCAATCATTTGAAGAGGCTCATTACCTTTGTGGAATTCTTAATTCAAGAATAGTTGAGGAATTTATAGACTCTTATATATCATGGTTCAAATCTACCCATATTCTAGATAATATTAATATACCGACATTTGATAATAGCAATATAACACACATAGATATTGCTAGATGCTCTACCATAGCTCACGAAGTAGCAGCTGGTCGAAATGGACAAAGTTTACCTGAAATCGAAAAAATACTAGACAAATTAGTTTTGAAATTACTATCCTAAATTAATGTTTTTTAAACAAACTAATCCTTGCTGAAATGAGAATGGAAGCGAGAAAAAGCCCTCAACAAATATAAAATATGAAACAAAACAAGGTTTAATGATTTATTTCATTAAGCCTTGTTTTGTATTTACATATTAATAAATTTATTACACTTCTTACTTCCGAGTTGGAAATTTGATTGTAACATCTTTTGTCCAGCTATCTATCTTCTCTCCAACTTCACGCCCCTTCTCTCCGAATAATGTGCCAATCTTAGTTGCAACGTCCTCAATTCTAAAAGGACCAATTTCTACATTAATGTTTGTACCCATTTCATCAAATCGTTTCATAAGCATTCTCCTCCAACTATAATAAATATAGTAGTATATTTCCCCATACATATCCATTTATGTATCTATCTCCTATTTAAATATATATTATTATTCTGATACCTAGACTGTTAGGCAATCGGAACGTAGGAACATAAAAAGAGGAAATATTATGTCAGATAAGAAAACTAAAGAACCTACCCATTCCCCTGACCTTCAAAAAAACGACGAGCAAGAGGTTTCTCCAACAGCAGTTAGTAAACAGCCAAAACAGTTTCTAATTGGAGCAAAAGCAAAAGTGATCGTTGGTGAGTTCAAGCAATATCTTGAAGATGACAGCAAAGCTAAATCTACTATTCGGTCGTACATTTTCGATATCAATAGCTTTGTTGAATACATTGAGGAAACTAAAAAACGAGAGTTTACAGGGCAATTTGATAGTCAGGAATACCATGATTATCTCAAGTATGACTCAGACAAAGGGTCAAAGCCTGCAACATTAAACAAACGTATCAATTCAATTCAAAGTTTTAATCAATGGCTTATTGAGAAGAAGTTAATGACATCTCTCGTTGCTAATCAAAGGTTAGACAAAATCTCCTTGATATCTGTAAACTCCTAATCAAAATAAATGGAGGAATTCCAATGTATAAAATAAAAATGTTGAATGATATTACAATAGGTATTTTAAATAATACATTGACTACAGCTCTTGGAGAGTATCTGGAAAATTACTTTAAAAATCTCTATGTCAATCTAGGTGATGGTGAATCTTTCGAGGATTTCAATCTAGAAAGTCATGGCTATTTAGTCATACTAACTCCAAATGATAGTAAATGTGCACTTGACGATATAGGACTAGATGCTGATTCAGGTGGCATAGTCAGTACCATCCCAGAATTCGTATATCTAATTAACCTAAAAAGTACCTGCTACTACGAAGTTGGCGTTTTGTATAATAATGAATATATGATGGTTTTCTATATTGAAAAGGGAATACATTCTAAAGTCATTGATAATTTCCTTGATGAGTATATAGTTATCTAAATAATTGATGTTGAAATGCAAGTAGGAAAACGTATAAAGATTGCCTTCTATCAGCATTATGGATACTGCAACTTTAGTAGTATCCATTTTTTTTCAAAGGAGAACCTCACTTAAAACATACAACATATCTTTTATCTATGGAATTAGAGCAATCAAAAGCGAATGATTCACAATCCATATACATTGACACAGTAAAAAAACGGTACTTATGGTACTAACGACCCTAAAAATCAAGAGCCAATAGTACCATAAGTACCGTTTTTTTATTAACTTATATTTCTTAAACATTGCTAAAAAACTAATAAATATTCTATAATTAATACCAATACTATTTTTTCGAATGAGAAGGTGCTTATATGAGCAATGAAACAACCGCAGCAGAGAAAAATCGTTATTCTACAATTAATATGCACTTAGATGGTAAAGACAACAAGCAAATCGCTGAAGAGTTAGGTATTTCCTTAAGAAGAGTTCAAATGATAATAAAAGACTTTAAAAAATATAAGCTTGATAAGTATGTCAAAGTGGGGAGACCCTCTATTCTTGCTTCTCAGGAGTTAACAGAAATTAATGAAGCAATCTCTAAGAAGCCCTATGAGAGTTACATTCCTGCAGAGGAATGGACTCCAAAGCTTTTATCTTCTTATATTCACTTGAAACTCGGGAAAAAAATAGAGTATGAATCTGCAAGAATACTATTAAATCGATTCAACTCTCAATCACCAACTTCAGAGAGTATCCATAAAAGTTTTACATTAAGTGAATGGACAATATCTGATATGCGTATCGGCTTTAGGAGGCTTTCAGAAGAGAAACAATTAAAAGCAGATAATAAATATGAAAAACTGCATCTGTTCCTTGCCCAAAATATTAAAACTCAAGAAAAATACTATAAGATACAAGCTTATACCGAAGGTTCATTATATTCTACTATACAATATTCCAATAATCCAAGAAACTATAGCATTAGAAAGTTCCTTACAGAGCTTAGTCAAATTGAATCATATGATTTAATTAGAGCACAGCTTAGTATAAATAAAAATAATACATTGCTTCAAAATTCTATTATAAAATATGAAAATATTCCTATAGTTATAAGACTAGTTTCTGGAGCAGCTAATAATATCAAAGCACTAAATAAACATATGCAAAATATCAAGTATGAAATATATGACATCATTATTGGCGAAAGAGCAAAGGCAAACATTAGAAAATATCTAAACAAAAATGGATTTAAAAGTATTAGCAGAAGTTGAGTATGATTTCAACTTCTTTTTTATATTCTCAAAACGAAATAATTTAATGGTATAAAATATATTGAATCTCATTAGATTACATCGATTATTAAAGATAATGAGCGGAAAGATGCAATTGATTATATCGTGATTTTATTGACCGTCAGATGCTTCCACATCAAACTTTCATCCCTTTGATATTTGCATGGTCAATTTTGATACAACAAAAATTCTTTCGTATAATTAAAATAAGCTAGCAAGTACAACTTATTTGGAGGTGGTCATAATAACGTATCATGAAAAACTGTTGAAGTCTTGTAAAAAATATTTGAAATTAAATTGGCGTATTATCCCTTGTGACGGCAAGAGACCTATGGTAAAAAACTGGGGGGATGGAAAGAAATATAACAAAAACGATGTAACAGAATGGTTAGAAAAATACAACGACCTTACTTTAGGTTTAGTGCTAGGACAAGCATCGGGACTAATTGGCGTTGATATTGACGGTAAAGAAGCAAAAAAGCTCTTTAAAAAAATGCTGGTGGAAAATAATCTTGGAGATTTAAAAACCTGGAAATACAGCACAGCAAGTGGAGGCTTGAGATACCTTTTCAGTATTCCAGAAGGCGTCAAGACAAAAAAACACATTATTCCATTGGGGGATAACCATGAAGAGCTTGCATTTATGGGAGATGGGCAGCAAACTATACTCCCACCCTCCCAAATTGACAATATCGGCTCTTATCGGTGGAAGAAAGGAATGTCTCCAAAGGATATTCCCGTAGCCCCCGCGCCAGAGTTCATCTTAGAGATGATGAGTGAAAAGAAAAAAAACACTAATAAAACTGACAATATTAATTGCCCTGACACAACCCACAAAAGTGTTGAAATACTTAATAAACTCATCAAAAGGTGTTCAATCTTTAAAGAAGATTGGGTAAAACAGCAGGGGTCCGGACTATGCGAGGATCGGTGGTTTCTCTGGATATCCTTATTGGCCAATGCTGGATACGCAGACACAGCGACTTATTTTTCTAGAGCTTCACCTAAATATAATATAAGGAGTAACCAAAGACTTGAAGCCCTAAAAGATAAGCCATTAGGTATGACAAAATGCACCACATTTGGTTGTGACGTGAATCAGATATTAAACTGTCAAGAGGGGCTTCGTCATAACAAAGACAATGAAGGTGTGATTGTAAACTCCCCTGGATGCTTTATAAGCAGTAACGTTAGCTTAAAATCAATAGGCATCATTTTAAATGAAGAGGGTAATTTCAAAGATATCAACGGAAACATTTTTTCAAAGTATATATTGCAAAATTACACGTTGGTATATTCCAAAGAAGAAACTTTCTACATATATGAAGGTGGCGTTTACAAGGTTTTTGATGCTCTTGATTGCTCCAAAGAATTAAGAAATTTCTTCCACCTTTATGTCCCTAATATGTGGTGCAAGTCAACAGAAAGAAAATATTTGTCTCCATTGAGGCTAGAAGCTCCTATTATAAAACAAATGAACCTTGATAAGAGAATAATCAACCTAACTAGTGGAATTCTTGACCTGGAAACCTTTGAAATTCTGCCTCATAGTAGGGAATATTTTTCAAGTGTTCAGATTCCAATAATATATGATAAACAAGCCAAGTGCCCCAAATTCAAAAGATTTCTTATGGAAGTATTTAAAGATGATAAATCTTTGATTGCTGTAGTTCAGGAAATTATTGGATATTGCTTGACCTCTGAAACTTGTGCAGATAAAGCATTCCTGTTCTTTGGAAAAGGCGCTAACGGCAAAAGTGTACTTTTAAAGTTAATTGCAGAGTTGGTTGGCAAAGAAAATATATCGTCAGTATCCTTTGCTGACTTAAATAAGTCATTTGCTCGTGCGGACTTAATGAACAAGACGGTGAATATAGTCACAGAAAGTGAGGTTTCAGGTAAGAGCTTCGACACTGAGTATTTCAAGGCAATTGTAACTGGAGACCCTATTAGAGTTGAGATAAAATTTGGTCCTTCCATGTCCTACAGCCCTATTTGCAAGATTATGATAGCACTTAATTCACTGCCCTACAGCAACGATAAGTCCGATGGCTTTCTGCGCCGTATTATGATAATCCCCTTTACCCAACAATTCACTGGTAAGAAGGCAAATAAGAAATTACTGCAAGAGTTAAAGGAAGAGTTGCCAGGGATATTAAACTTCGCATTGAATGGCTTATCAAGGCTACGTGACAACGATTACATATTTAGCCAATGTCAGGCTGTTGACAATGCCTTGGTGAAGTACAAGAGCTTCATAAATCCTTTTGAAACATTTTTAGATGACTGTACCATAGTTGCTGACCCAGTAAGCAAAATAACGTATGCTGCACTAAAAGCTGCATATGTAGATTGGAGTTTTGAAAATGGACATAAAATAAGCAGCGATTTTTCAGCACATGCTTTCGCATCCTTATTGAAAAAATCTCTTGAAAATAAAAATATCCATTTTGAAGTCAAGAAAAGCAACGGTAAACGCTATGTTTATGGACTAACCTTAAATGAGACATTGAGAAAAACATATGCAAAGCTTGAAGATAAAACCATACAAGATATGGATGACTTCGAATAATCTGTGTGTTAATGGGTACTATCGGTACTTTCGTACATCAACAATAGTACCAAAAGTACCGATAGTACCAAGATAAATGAAATAAGAAATAATTAATCAAAATAGAGATAGGAGAACAGAAAATGGACGATGTAAGAATCAAAGGTATCGAGTTTTTTATTAATCAATATGATAGCAATTGGATTTTTGCGATGGATTTAGATGAATATGATGAAATGCTTAAATCCTTAGAAGAGGGTTTGAGACATTATCGTATTATTAGTTGGCAGTCTAAGAATATTAGAATAGTCGTATCGAAAGATAAACCAGAAATCTCCATTGTGTTTCATTTCCCTACATCCTTCGATACGAAAACTTTACCCCCGTATGTAATTACTCAAATAGTTGAAAAAACAAAAAGCATATTCAAAGTGTGTTTTCAAACAGATTTAAATGGTTATAGATTTATATATGACCATACTAATCTTACAGATTTATCTAAAAAAAGTATTGCTGATGATGTTCTTATTTTTCTTGATGAAATGACTGTAAATTTCATTTGATCAGTCTAGAAGATCTTAGCGTCAATAACTTTACTAATATACAAAATAAAGGAGAGAATTTATGAGAAAAGATTATATGAGGGAAGAATTTATCAGAGCAATGGATAATAGCAAAGAGGAATATTTAGCAGAAATAAAAAATGATTTAGTAAAAATCTTAAGAAGAGATACAAGTTCGATAAATACTGATAATCTTATAGTAAAAACAAAAGAATTGGATTTTAAAAATCGTTTATATGACTATACCGATTCGATACTGGACGATTTAGATTGCACTGATTATGTCGAATGCTTGTTTATTGTTATAGGTGCTTATAAAGGAATACCATGCTCAGAGATGGACGAGTCTGCAATGAAATTAGCTATATCTGAGCTAGATGAAGAATTGAAGAAAACAATTTCCTTAAGCAATTGCAATATTTCAGTAGAAAATGAAAGCATCCATATCATTTGGTTTTTACCAATTCCAATAAAACTTAGCAATTTTAATGAAAATGCCTTAGTTATTGAAGCTAATGTTGCACGTTATTTGGAAACTATATTTATGGTTAAAATCACTGAAGTATCTGTACCTTACATGGATGGTCTAGCGTCAGTCTGTGCCGAGTATTATTATGACGAAATCATCGTACCCAATGATATGAATAGTATATTAGGCATTAAATCAGTTAACAGTTAAACTAGAGTTTATTCTTATATAGATGAGCTATTCATGCACAAAGGTTAGTCTAATCATCTTAAATGGATTTAAGGTAGTTTTAAACCTATATTATTAAATAGAAGGAGGAAAACAATGGAAATTTCAGAGAAGACACTTCAGCAGTATCCAGAGATAATGACCGCCCTACAAATTTCTGAATACCTCAGCATAGGATATGTAAAGGCTTTGCATCTTATAAAATATAGTGGTATGCACTATATCAAGATTGGCAATACCTTTCGAGTAAATAAAAAGAAATTTGAACTATGGTTAAATCAGGATGGTCAAATCCATATTCTATAGATATTTATTGGGGGTACATTGTACTCCCTCTATTCTTTAAGAGAGGAGAAAACAAATGACAACTTACTCAGGACACATAAGAAAAAGACCTACTAAAAAATCAGAAAACCGATGGCAAATTGTCATTGAATTGGGTTATGACCCATCAGGCAAACGTCAAAGAATCTTCAAAACAGTTGAGGGAACAAAGAAAGATGCGTCTGCTGCCATGACTGAAATGCTAAATGAGTTGAATAAAGGTACATATATCGAGCCAAGTAAAATGACTTTAACACAATATCTTAGGGATTGGCTTCAGACTTATGCTGTCAACCTGAGTCCTACCACAGTTGCAGGATATACTGTCAACATTGAGAATCATATTATTCCCTACCTCGGACATGTTCTTATGCAACAAATTCAATCTATACAAGTACAAAAGATGTACGAATACTTTTTAAGAAAACCGTTGAGGAATGATAAGATTGGTTTGAGTCCACGTTCAATTAAGTATATTCACACAACCTTACATGAAGCATTATCTCATGCTGTACGCATGCAAATCATTGTTAGGAATGTTACTGACTTTGTAACTACTCCCAAACAGAAAAAGTACAGGTCAACTGCATATGAAGAAGAACAAGCACTTGAACTTCTAGAAATATCTAAAGGCACCGATATGGAAGCTCCAATAACTCTTGCCTTGGGATTAGGATTGCGCCGTGGCGAATTGCTCGGATTAAAATGGCATGATATTGACTTCAAGAATAAACAGGTTCGTATTATTAATAACCTAATCTATGCAAATAAAAAATTGGAGTTTAAAGACCCTAAATCCGAATCAGGAATAAGAACTTTAGAAATGCCTGAAGGTATGATTGCAATACTAAAACGCCATCAACTTAAGCAAAAGGAATATAGGCTATTTTATGGTTCGGAATATCAAGAAAATGACCTTGTTTGTTGTTATGAGGATGGACAACCCTATATCCCAGGCACATTCTCAACAAAATTTACTCGTTTTTTGAGTCGAAATAATCTTCCAAAGATAAGATTGCATGATTTGCGACATACTAATGCCTCACTAATGCTACAGTATGGTGTTCCTGCTAAAGTAGCTTCACAAAGATTGGGTCACTCTACAATTGGCATAACGATGGATTTGTACTCTCATGTTATAGGCGATATGCAAAAAGATGCAGCATCAAAAATTAATATTGGTATTTTTCAAAAATCGGTCATCGAAAAGGTGGCTAAATCTGATTGCATGTAAATGCTAGTAATTGCAACTATTTTTCAATGCTATGCCGTCGAGCTGCCGTCGCAAGGTCGTCAAGCAGTCGTCGAACTACAAAAAAACGAAGCAAAAACTAAAAAACCTCTGAGGCTTAAAGTCCTCAGAGGTATTGATTACAATGGCGGAGAGAGCGGGATTCGAACCCGCGGAACCTTTAACAGCTCACACGATTTCCAGTCGTGCGCCTTCAACCAGCTCAGCCATCTCTCCATTTAATAGAGCGTTTGCTCGTACTCATGTATTATACTAGATACTTCATAATTTTTCAACAGGAAATTTATATATTATTTAAAACAAAATATATATAAAACTCGTATTATATGATAATGTTAAACATATATCTGTTTGAAAGGAAATACATTATGAAGATACAATTTGATAAAACCCTGTTAAAATACTGCTTGTATATTGTTTTAACCGCTACAGCACTATATATACTGTATGCTGTGATTGGAAACATAGGGACGATATTTACCACGATTTTTGCAATATTGAAAAATATATTTTCAATATTGTCTCCATTTATAATAGCTTTGGTTATAGCTTATCTGTTGCATCCAATGGCAAAGTGGATGGAAGTTAAGCTTATGAGCAAAACAAAGTTTACTCATAAGCTTAAACGTACACTTAGCGTGTTACTTACATACTTGCTTATAGTCGGCATTTTCATATTTTTCATATATAGCACATATGTGATGATTGGTGGACAGCTCACTGATAATCTTAAAGTAAATAATATGATAGAGTCTATCATGAAATACGGTCAAAAGTACAATGACATATTCCAAACAGCTCTTACCAAGCTAGAAACAAGTGGCTTGTCCGAAAGTGTAAAACAACAGTTTAAAAATTTAATAGAGCGAACAAACGGACTTATGGGTTCTGTAATAAATGGAATTTTTGAATGGCTAAGAAGACTGGGCAGCAATCTGCTGAACATACTGCTTGGTGTGATTATAGCCTTCTATCTTTTAAAGGACATGGATTATTTCAAAAAATTAACAAATGATGTTTTTAAAGCTTTATTCAAACCAAATACAAACAAAAAAACAAAATTGTTTTTCCTAGACGTTAATAATGTGATTTCTAAGTTCATAAGAGGACAGCTCCTAGACGGCATCATAGTAGGTATATTGAGTTCCTTAGGTTTGTGGGCGATAGGTTTGGACTTCTCTTTGCTTATTGGTATGACTGCTGGTATAGCGAACATTATACCTTATTTCGGACCAGTAATAGGTTCTATTCCTGCAATAATAGTCGGACTGCTTAGCGGAGTACCTATCAAAGCACTGTTTGCAGTAATAGTATTGGTACTGGTTCAGCAGCTTGATGGAGCGATAATTGCTCCTAAGGTTGTAGGAGAAAGCGTTGGATTGCATCCCGTGTTTGTTATTCTATCCATAATTATTGGTGGTGCATATTTCGGACTGCTAGGAATGTTTCTGGCAGTGCCTGCAGCAGGAATAATAAAGATGCTTATAATACGTTGGAGACAAGAGAACATATAAATAGTAAAGGGAAGCAATTGCTTCCCTTTACTATTTTGTAGATAATTAGATATACGGTTTTAAATTATATAACAAGCGACGAAATGATCTGGAGCTACTTCTTTAAGCTCAGACATTTCTTGACTGCATATGTATCAAATGATATATGTAAATCTTTGACTTCCAATATTTTTCTTTTTCTATACCTACACACCTCCTTATCTTCTTAATTTTGGATCTAGTGCATCTCTCAGACCGTCACCAAGTAATTGTAATGCCAGCATTGTCATACTAATAAATATTGATGGTATAATCATCTGATATGGACATGACTGCATAGCTTTTATACCAATACTGGATAACTGTCCCCAGCTTGTTTTTGGAGGCTGGATACCCAAACCTATAAAGCTTAGAAATGCTTCACCAAATATCGCACCGGGTATAGCAAATGTTAATGATACTATAATTACTCCAAGTGTGTTTGGTATTAAGTGTTTCAGTATTACTCTTAATGGGGTTGCGCCTAGTGTTTTTGCAGCTAGTACAAAATCTTGCTCTTTTAGAGATAAAACCTGACCTCTTACAAGTCTCGCAAGTCCAAGCCAGCCGGTTATGACAAAAGCTAATATTAAATGCACTAAATCAGAGCCTAAATATACAATTATTAATGTTATTAAGATTAGTGATGGTATTGCTATAATAAGATCTATTGCCCTCATTATTAACATATCGAACCGACCACCAAAATAGCCGGAAGCTCCACCGATTATAGTACCAATTATGCTGTTTATAACAGCAGTTACTATCCCTATAAATAATGAAACCTTTGCACCTTCCCATATTCTTTCCCATAGGTCTCTTCCAATTTCATCAGTACCAAACCAATGTTGTAAGTTTGGCGATTGATCCACATTACTAAGATCGTTTGAATAGTAATCATAAGGTGTTATCATAGGACCAACAAATGCCATAATAGCTAAAAGTATGATGAAAAATAATGAAAACATAGCTATTTTATTCTTCTTAAATCTTCTCCGAGCATCCTGCCAATAAGTCATACTATATCTTATAATTGCTTGTGATTTTTCTTCACTGATTCCAACATATCTAAACTGTTCCTTTTTTAGCTCCATCTTTATGCCCCCTCTACTTAGCTACTCTGATTCTTGGGTCAATTAGACCATATACTATATCAACAACAAAGTTCATCATTACCAAAAATGCACCATAGAATATTGTTGTACCCATAATCATTGGGTAATCTAGATATCGCACTGATTTTACAAAGTATTGTCCAAGCCCCGGAATAGCAAAAATTGACTCTACAATCAGTCCTCCAGTAAACAAACCTGCTATAGTAGGACCCATGATTGTGATTATAGGGAGCAATGCATTTCTTATTTGATGTTTAACTGTAACCTGTATAGGTGATAATCCCTTTGCTTTTGCAGTTTTAATGTAGTCTTGTCCAATAACCTCAAGCATACTTGCTCTCATATACTTTGCTAAAGAAGCTAGTGTGCCAAGTCCTAAAACGAATGTCGGCATTATTGTGTGAGCAAATGACTTGTAGGTTGCAACTGGTAGCCAGTGCAGCTTAACCCCGAAAAACCACTGTATAAGTCCGGCAATTATAAAGTTAGGAACTGATATACCAATAACGGCTATCAAAATACTAAATCTGTCCCACCCTTTGTCATGATTTAGTGCTGCGATTATACCTAATACACCACCTGTAATAGTAGCAAATACCAGTGCTCTTAATCCAAGATTCGCAGATACTGGAAAGTTGTTTGCGATAACGTCGTTAACTCTACGTGCTTTGTACCATAATGAGTTCCCAAGGTCTCCTTGAACTAGATGCCCTAAGTAGCTAATGTACTGTTGATGCAACGGTTTGTCTAAACCATAGTATTTCATCATGTTAGCTTTGATTTCTGGAGTGATTTTATCACTTGAGAATGGGTCGCCAGGTACTAGTCTTACAAGGAAGAAAGTTACTGTTATAAGTACCCATACAGTTATAAGTGATATAAGAAATCTGTTAAAAATGTACTTTACCATTTTCTACCTCCTTCGTTTTTGAATTTAGATATGCCGCAGCTGCATATTATAAATTCAGTATATTCTGACATTTTGAATTTTCACGTAATTAAGTGTAGTATATTTGTGTTAATTTTAGTAATTATTGTTAACAAATAGATGGCAGTGAAATAATACGACTATAAAACGAGGCGTTTTTTTGAGCGGTTGTGTCAAAGGCATAGAAATAACAAAAGGGAAGCAACTTCAAATTGCTTCCCTTTTGTTATTTCCCCAATAAATACTCTATACCCTCATCAAAATGCTTCTTTATCTCCTGTTCATTTGCTTCAAAGTATTTTATATTCTTGATTCTTTTTTCTGTTATCAAATCAACGGACTTCAGCACCTCTATATGGTGAGATATTGTAGCGGTGGTCAGGTTTAACCTTTCTGCCAGCAGTTTTCCATAGGTTGGCTCTTTTATGATAGCTCTTAGTATCTCCAGCCTAGTCCTATCTGATATTATCTTAAACACTTGAGATATGCTATCCCCTATTTTGCTCACGGAGTCTTCCAACTGTTCCATTGCAAAAACCACCATCTGTGCATCAGCACAATAAAATCTAAATTTTCTAGGTGATATAAAATAAGACGGTATAAAGTAATACTCCCTAAAGTCAAATATTCTCTTGAACTGCCTATCCATTATCTCTTGAGAAACATCCAAAGTAGTTTTATCCTTCAGCTTGGCTTGTATCTTGTTGCTCAATTTACTGTAATCCTCTTTTAGCGAATCCAACTTGTTTTTAAGTATGCTATTGTTCATTTCCTTTATCAGGTTTATGATGTCTGCCTTAAACTGAGGTGTGTTGTAAAAAAGCAGCTCTAAACCCTTAATGTTGTCGTTTACCAGACGCGGCTTTTCTTCTGCTAGTGTCTTTAAGCTCTTTTTCCTGCACATCACTTCTTGTATCTGATTGTAATCTAGCACTTCACCCAATATAGTATATATAAAATTCACATCATCATATGTGCTCATATGTTGTATAAGAAGCGAAACATCATCAAAGGCTCTTTCTTTGAGAATAAACTCAAATAGCTCTAGCCCTTGCAGTCTCATACCCGATAGAACCTTAATGAGCTTTAAGCTGTTTGTAGAAAGATTACTAAGCAACTCACTTGCAAGCTTTTCTGGAAATTTATGATGGCTTCTATCTGATAAAAAATGTATTGCTGCTACCAGCTCAATGGCTATTGAATTTTTCACCTGTATTACTGGTGAGTTTTTGTGTTCCATATCTAACGTCATATTCTCACTCCTGATTTGATTTTTATCTAATCTCTATAAGAAGTATTATATCATAAGTATATATTAATTGGTAGAAAAAGGCTTTTATTAAAGCCTCTTATCTATACCTGTTTATTATGCTTATGTTTATACATTTCCATATCTGCTCTTATAATGAGACTTCCTATTTGGGGCTGCTCTTCAAAATCATAAGCTATTAGTCCATAGCTTATACCAAGCTTATAAGGCTTCGCCTTCCTTACATTGTTTTCATTCAATGCCTTCTCAATTCTTCTAAGCACCTGCTGACCCTTTTTCATATCACACTCGGGCAGCACTAACAGGAATTCATCTCCACCCATTCTGCAGAGTCCATCTGACTCCCTGATTATTTCCTTAAGCACATTTGTGATAAACAGTATGTAATCGTCACCTTCCTGATGTCCATATGTGTCATTAACTACTTTTAGCCCATCCACATCTATATAACAAATCATCAAATCCCATTCATTGCGCTTACAAAGCTGAATTTGCTTCTCCAACACTATGAGACCTGCTCTTCTGTTTAGAGTACCTGTAAGTATGTCCGTGGTAGCATATACCTGAAGCTTCTTCTGTGCATCCTTTATTTCAGTTATATCTCGCACTACCCCTACCTTTGCCAGCACATTTCCGCTATCGTCTCTTATGCTGGAGCTTGATACTAGGGATGGAAACTCACTACCATCTTTCTTAATATGATAAATCTCGTTCATGTACATACCTTCATCGGTGTCGTTCCAATCCCTATGCCCGTCATTGCACTTGCTTAGCATACAACAGTTTCTTCCAACTACCTCTTCTTCACTAAAGCCAAAGGTCTCAGTGAAAGCTTTATTCACAAATATTATATTATCATTTATGTCTGTGATATATACACTGTCTCCAATGCTCATAAGCGCATGTGAAAGTATTTTAAGCTGCTTTTGGTTTTGAATTCTCTCTATAGCTTTCTCTATAGTTATAGGTAGTACCTTAAGATAATTGCCAGCGCTGTCCTTTACTAGATAATCGCAGGCTCCCTCATGCATAGCTCTTACAGCTATTTCTTCATTGCCTGCTCCTGTAGTGATAATTACTGGTGTTTCTTTTAGAAGCTTCATAACATCAAAGGAAGTGCCATCTCCTAGCATATAATCAGTAATAACCAAATCAAAGCTATCGCTTTTTACAGCCGCAGCAGCCTCCTCAGCGGAACCCACTATCATGTACTCATAGTCAAGCTGACCCTGCCTGACCATCTTTTTAAAAGCCATTTGATCGATGATATCGTCTTCCACCAGTAGTATCTTATAACCTTTATCTTTCATAAGATCCTCCTACCAAAGTTTTTTATCATATTGGCATGTCGCTGCATGTCCAATATTTATCTATTGTCTTCATCACTTCAACAAACTCACTATAAATTACAGGCTTCGTCATATAGCCTGCAACGCTTGACTTAAAGCTTTCCATTCTATCCTTCTCCTGAGAGGAGGTAGTAAGCACTATCACAGGTATTATCTTGTGCTTATCAATATTTTTTACTTTCTGTAAAAATTCAATGCCATTCATCCTCGGCATATTTAAATCCAGTAGAATTATACTTGGTCGTTCATTTTTGGGATTATCAAGGTATTCCAAAGCTTCTTCGCCATTCCCTGCTACAACAATATCGTTTTGTAAATTTATCTCATGCAAAGCTCTTTTTACCGTCAACACGTCTACGTAATCATCTTCTACCAATAGTATCGGTTTTCTACTTCTCATCTTATCATCCCTTCAACAGTATTTTAAAAAATGAACGTTGCAGTCTTTCTATGGATTTTTGGGAATTGTAAAGTAGAAGGTTGCTCCCTTTCCGATTTCTGATTTCAGCCATATCTTACCACCATTTGTTTCTACAATCTTTTTTACTATAGAAAGTCCTACACCGGTACTCTCAAACTTATCTCTAGGCTGCAGAGTCTGGAATATCATAAATATTTTGTTGAAATACTTTTCATCAATACCTATGCCGTTATCAGCTACGCTAAACTTCCAATAGCTTCCTATGTCCTCAAAGTCTATACTGATGTGCCCTTCAGGCTTATCCATAAATTTAATTGAGTTGCTCATTAGGTTTTGGAAAACTTGCTCTATGTATATCGTTTCACCCTTAATCACAGGTAATATGTTTTTTATATTTATGTGTATGTTTTCCGGTGGACAAATCAACTCTATCACTTCGCTGATCAGCTTGTTTAAGTCAATATCTACATAATTCCCCTTTACCCTTGCAACCCTTGAATATTGTAGTATTCCATCTATAAAGTTCTTCAGACGCTCTACACGGTTTTCCATTAGATTTATGATATCCATGCCTTCCTGATCTAGCTTGTCCTTATAATCAGTAATCAACCAATTAGCAAGTGAGCCTATTCCTCTAAGAGGAGCCTTTAGGTCATGGGATACAATGTATGCGAAGTTATCCAGTTCTTCGTTTGTTTCCTCTAGCTTTTTGACTAGCTTATGCTGTTGCTCTTCAGTCTCCTTCTGCTGTGTAATATCCTCTATCATGGCTATTATGAATTGGAAGTCCTCACCTACGTTCTGTATATAAGACATTTTCACATTTGCCCAAATTAACTTTTCATCCTTGCGTATATATCTTTTCTCTATATTATAGCTTTCTATATTACCCTCAATCAGGTCATTATAAAGTCTAATATCATTTTCTGCATCATCAATGTATGTAACATTTCTAATACCCATGTTTTTTATATTGCTGGCACTATAACCTAGAATACGCTCTAAAGCGGGGTTAACCTCAATAACCGCACCGTTTATGTTAAGTAGTGCAATACCTACAGTTGAACCTTCAAATATTGCTCTGGACCAAGCCTTACTCTTTCGCAGTAATCTTTCTATCATGTGCAAATCATCTATATCACTTTTTAATTCCTCATTAGTTTTAGATATCTCATAGTTTTTCTCCGCCAGCTCGTTTTTCATCCTGTCTAATTCATAGAATATTGAGTCAATGGGATTTTGCAAGGTGTTCTGAATTACAGCCTTATAAATGCAGAAAAAAGCTATGAATTTCAATATATGCGCCCCAATGCTCAAGATGCCATTCATGCTGCTGTCCATTATTACCATCACATCTACCGCTGCTGAGGATAGTAGTGAAAACAGCATATATTTGTATACCCTATTATTAGAATTTCGTCTATTTATCAGCAGCATTATTAATGCTGCCATAAAGAGTATGAAAGCGAGGAACTCCATACTCTGAAATACCTCAGTTGAGTAAAAGATTCCAGTATATTGCTGAAGACTGTTGCCTAAGTACAGAAGTCCTCCTATTAATAAAGCTGTTATGAAGGAATATGCTGTTATGCATAAAGTAATATTCAGTTTTCTTTTATAAAACAAAAATGACACTAATAATGAAATACTCAGAAGTATCCTTGCGATAACACTTAGCATCATTGTAATGTTTAAGTTTCTCATTCCAAGCATGTCAATACCTATATAGGTGAGTACATGTAATAACTCAAATATGGATACAAAGCCAAAGACTATTCCTAGAAATGTAAGGTAACTATTCTGAGATATTTTATATGTATTTAAAACAACTATAAGTGCTGAAAATCCAATTATAACTGTAAAAATTTCTGTTAAGGTATGGAAGGTAGGATTGCTGTAGCTTCCTAATAATACTGCTAGTGTTATTAGCACTACCCATATCAGGGTATTGCCAAGAAAGTGCAGCATCTTATTGTATTGTAATACTTTTTGCTTAATATTTAACATAACCAACAGCATGACCACCTTCAAAGATTCTTCAATATACTTTCTATATGCCAATTATTCGTCTATTTTCGTCATATCTACTTTATTATACTACAAACTTGTAAAAGTAAATATGCATTGCTTGCATAAATTGCATTTTTTATATTGTGTAATAAACTAATTACTTTTGCAAATACTTAATATGATAGTTTAGAAAGGAAGGTGACACCTGTAAATCAGGTATTATATGGGAGAATATAAGGTTGATAAAGAAAAACTACAAAAACTTGGAGACTATATTGAGAGTTTAAATTATGCCGAGGGCGAGCTTATCAATATACTTAGAGAAGCTCAGGAAATGTTTGGATATCTACATATGGACATACAGCTTTTTATAGCGAGAAAGCTTGGTATTCCTGCTGCTAAGGTATATGGAGTTGTCACATTTTATTCCTATTTCACCATGACTCCAAAGGGCAAACATGTAATCAGCGTTTGTTTGGGTACAGCATGCTTTGTAAAGGGTGCTGATAAGCTGGTTGAAGAATTCAGGAAGCAGCTTAATATCAAAAAAGGCACCATATCTGAGGATGGCATGTACACTTTAGACAGTATTCGGTGTGTAGGTGCATGCGGTTTAGCTCCTGTAGTAATTGTAGATGGTCAGATTCATGGCAGAGTTAAGCCTGAGGATGTTGCTGCAATCATTAAGGAAATAAATAAGAACGAGACAAGCAAGCATACGCTTGTTAAACAAAATGCTCAGTAGCTTATAAAACAGATCTGTTTCGAAAAAGTTTTATCAAATACAAAAGCAATAGAAGCATCTGCTTTTCTATTATCAGTAGTATATTTTTCGCAACATGTAAATTAAGGAATATGTTTTGCACATTTTAAATTAAATGTAAATTGTTTAGTGTAAAACATATGGAATGGAGGGTATTTATGTCAGCAATAAAATCACTTGATGAATTGAAAGCCTTAAGAGATAAGTACATAAGCAGCGTAGAAATGAGGAGCAATGCTGATGAAGTAAATAAAATCCGAATAGCTGTTGGTATGGCAACCTGTGGCATTGCTTCTGGCTCAAGAGAAACTATAAACGCAATAGTTGATGAAGTGAGAATTTTGGGTCTAAGCAACGTTTCAGTAGTTCAGACAGGCTGTTTGGGATACTGCTATGCAGAACCAGTAGTGGAAATAAGGATGCCCGACAAGGAGCCTGTGCTATATGGAAATGTTGATAGCAAAAAAGCGAGGGAAATTGTCAACAAGCATATTAAAAATGGCGAGGTCATCACCGACTTAGTCATAGAAAGGTCAAGGTCTTAGTATGAGCAGCTACAGAATGGATATACTAGTCTGCGGCGGCACAGGCTGTCAGGCCTCAAACAGTATGCATGTCATAGACACCTTGGATAAAGAGATAAAGGCAGCAGGACTAGAAAAGGAGATAAATATTGTTACTACCGGCTGCTTTGGTTTCTGTGAACAGGGACCTATAGTAAAAATACAGCCTGACAATGTGTTTTATGTCAAAGTAACTCCAGCGAGTGCAGTGACAATAGTTCGAGAGCATATTATAAAGGGAAGAGTAGTTAAGGAGCTTCTGTATGAAGAGCCAAAAACCAAGAAAAGACTTGGAGAACATGGTGATATGCCCTTCTATAAGAAACAGGAAAGAATCGCACTCAGAAACTGTGGTCTAATAAATCCTGAGAATATTTATGAGTATATAGCTGTTGATGGCTATCAGGCTTTAGGAAATGCCTTAACCAAGATGACCCCAGAGCAGGTAATAGATGAAATAAAGAAAAGTGGTCTAAGAGGTAGAGGTGGCGGCGGCTTCCCGACTGGTACTAAGTGGGAGCTTACTAGAAGAAGTAAAGGAGACAGAAAATTTATTATCTGCAATGCAGATGAAGGTGACCCAGGTGCATTCATGGACAGAAGTATTCTGGAGGGCGACCCTCATAGTGTACTTGAAGCCATGGCTATCGCAGGTTATGCCATAGGTGCTGACAGTGGCTTTATATATATAAGAGCTGAGTACCCATTGGCTATAAACAGGCTGAAGACTGCTGTATCACAGGCATATGATATGGGCTTATTGGGCAAAAATATTTTAGGCACAGGCTTCTCCTTTGATATACACCTAAAGTATGGCGCAGGAGCCTTTGTATGCGGCGAAGAAACTGCTCTCATAAATTCCATTGAAGGAGGCAGAGGAGAGCCAACTGTTAAACCTCCTTTCCCTGCTGAGGTCGGACTTTGGAAGATGCCAACCAACATCAACAATGTAGAAACCTTTGCAAATATATGTCCTATCCTATTAAAAGGAGCAGCTTGGTTTTCTTCTATAGGCACAGAAAAAAGCAAAGGAACAAAGGTATTTGCTCTTGCAGGAAAGATAAACAACGTCGGACTCGTCGAGGTTCCAATGGGAACTACCCTAAGGAGTATAGTCTTTGACCTAGGCGGAGGCATAAAGAATAACAGAAAATTTAAGTCTGTGCAGACTGGTGGCCCTTCAGGGGGCTGCATAACTGAAGAAAATCTTGATATACCTATTGACTACGAATCTCTGACAAAAATCGGCTCAATGATGGGTTCAGGTGGAATGATAGTATTAGACGAAGACGACTGTATGGTAAATATCGCAAAATTCTATCTGGAGTTTACCGTTGATGAGTCCTGCGGCAGATGTACTGCATGTCGTATAGGCAATAAGAGACTTCATGAAATACTTACAAAAATTACAGAGGGCAAGGATACAGAGGAAGATTTAGAAAGGCTTAAGGATTTATCACAAATAGTAAAGGATAGCTCCTTATGTGGTCTTGGTCAAACTGCTCCCAACCCAATACTAAGTACCATGAAATATTTTTGGCACGAGTATAAATCCCATGTGGTTGACAAGTACTGTCCAGCAGGAGTATGCAAGGCTCTACTCAAGTATCAGATCATAGCAGAAAAATGCAAGGGCTGTACTCAATGTGTAAAAGTATGTCCTAAAGGCATCATATCAGGCAAGGTCAAGGAAGCCCATGTGATTGACAGGGAAGAATGTATTGCGTGTGGAGCTTGCGAAAAAGTCTGTAAATTCGGCGCAATAATAAGAATGTAAGGAAGGGAGTAATTTGAGTGTCAAAAGTAAATTTAACTATAAACGGTATGTCTGTTGAAGCTGATAAAGGCATTAACATAGTAGATGCTGCAAGACTTGTTAACATAGAAATTCCTACTCTATGCCATTTAAATATTCACGATATAAAAATGGTAAACAGAACTGCTTCCTGCAGAGTTTGCTTAGTTGAGATAGAAGGCAGGCGTAATCTTTCTCCTGCTTGTGCTACCGAAGTAACAGAAGGCATGAAGGTTCGAACCGATACATTAAGAGCCATTAATGCACGGAGAACAATGGTGGAGCTGCTTCTATCCGATCATCCAACCGACTGTCTTGTTTGCGAAAGAAACCAAAACTGTCAGCTTCAGAAGCTTGCAGCAGAGTTAGGTATAAGAAAGTTGAAATACGAGGGTGAAATGACCCACTACACCAAGGACTCCTCCAGTCAAGCTCTATATAGAAACCCTGACAAATGTATAATGTGCCGTCGCTGTGAGACTATGTGCAACGAGGTACAGACTGTAGGCATATACTCTGCAGTGGATAAAGGCTTTGAAACTGTTGTAGCTCCTGCCTTTGGACTGCCTATGGTGGATACACAATGTGTATTCTGCGGTCAGTGCACTCAAGTGTGTCCTACAGCCGCTCTTACAGAGGTAAGCCATGTTGCTAAGGTGTGGAAAGTGCTAGCAGATGAGGATTTGCATGTAATCGTCCAGACAGCTCCTTCAATCAGAGTTACTTTGGGGGAAAAGTTTGATATGCCTCCAGGTACAGATGTAACTGGCAAAATGGTGTCCTCCTTAAGACGGTTAGGCTTTGATATGATATTTGATACAAACTTTGGTGCTGATGTTACTATCCTAGAAGAAGCCCACGAGTTTATAGACAGACTGCAAAATGGAGGCAGACTACCTATACTAACAAGCTGCTGCCCCAGCTGGGTTAAGTTTATAGAGCATCAGTTTCCAAATCTGCTTGATATACCATCTAGCTGCAAATCACCTCATATGATACTTGGAGTACTTACAAAAACCTATTATGCAGAGAAGTATAATATAGATCCTAAGAAAATAATCGTGGTTTCTGTAATGCCATGTATTGCTAAGAAGTATGAAATAATACGAGAAGAGATGACTAATGACGGCCTGCGTAATGTCGACCATGTAATTACAACAAGAGAACTTATTGCTATGCTTACTGAAGCCGGAATTAACTTTAAAAATCTTCCAGATGATGATTTTGATAATCCTCTCGGTATTTCAACTGGTGCAGCTGATATATTTGGTGCTACAGGAGGTGTAATAGAAGCAGCACTGAGAACCAGCTACGAATGGCTGACAGGAGAAGAGCTTAAAAATGTGGATTTTCATAGTGTCAGAGGTCTTGACGGATTGAAGGAAGCTACAGTTAATATTAATGGCACGGATATAAAAATCGGGGTTGCCCATGGACTTGGTAATGCTAGAGAGCTATTGAGAAGTATTGAAAAGGGTGAAGCACATTATCACGCAATAGAAATAATGGCTTGTCCTGGAGGCTGTATAGACGGTGGCGGACAGCCATATCATATGGGAGATATTGAATTGGTAAAAGCAAGAGCAGCTGGTCTTTACAAAATCGATAAGGATAAGACAATACGAAAGTCTCATGAAAACCCTGACGTAATCAATCTCTACAAAGAGTATCTAGGTGAAATCGGCGGTCATAGAGCACATGAGCTGCTACATACACATTTCAAGGTGCGCGAGAAGATATAACAATAGTAGAAGCGAATATTAGAGAGAGACTGTATTTTTAAAAATACAGTCTCTTTTATATTGCATGCCTTGCTATAGTTATATCCTTTGTTACTTGGAAATCTGTATTTTGGGCTATATTACACGGTATTTTAGACTGGGTTTATGTTATTTATTATCTAATAAAGTATGTATACTAGAATATTTTGCACATTTTAATTGTTATTTTTTTCATGCTGTAACAGCCATTCCTTACGCCACAAGCCACCCTCATAGCCTACCAGCTTGCCCTGTGAACCTATTATTCTGTGGCAGGGAATAATTATGGCAATCTTGTTTTTGTTGTTTGCTCCACCTACTGCTCTACTGGCTTTTTCATTTCCTACAGCTCTTGCAATTTCTCCATAGGTAGCAGTGCTTCCAAAAGGAACCTTCACCAGCTGCTGCCATACGCTTTCTTGGAAAGCAGTTCCCTTCGAGCCCAAATTAAGGTCAAAAATCTTTCTTGTGCCTTTGAAGTATTCATCAATTTGAGTCAAGGCATTTCTAAGTATTGCCGGAGCATCATTATGAGCTTCACCGATTTTTTCTACAAAAGAAAGCTCTTGTATACTGTTTTCATCTGACACAAGCTCAATTACTCCTATAGGTGAATTATAATATGCTTTATACACTATTAAACCTCCCAAATATTAAGGGCAGACACGCAGGTCTGCCACTACATATTATTTTTTTATTTCAAAGGAGCTCTTTAGGGATACTATCCTATTAAAAACCAACTTATCCTTTGTCGTATATTTTGAATCAACATTAAAGTAACCATGTCTCATAAACTGGAATCTCTCCTGTAGCTTAGCAGCCTTCATGTATGGTTCTACAAAGCCTTTAAGTATCTCTAAGGAGTTTGGATTTATCTCCTCTAAGAAATTCTTGCTATCGCTATCATCCGCCTCTAATATCAAAGGTTCATACAGCCTGAACTCGGCTGGTACTGCGTGCTTTGCATCAACCCAATGCAGAGTGCCCTTGACCTTTCTTGCATTGAAGCCTGAGCCGCTCTTTGTCTCTGGATCATAAGTACAATGTATTTCGGTTACATTGCCCTTCTCATCCTTTACAATCTCATTGCACTTTATGAAGTATGCATGTTTAAGTCTTACTTCATTGCCAGGAAACAATCTAAAATACTTGTTTGGAGGATTTTCCATGAAGTCCTCCTGCTCTATATAAAGCTCTCTTGAAAACGGAATCTGTCTGCTGCCTAATTCAGGATTATCCGAATTGTTCTCTGCATCCAGCATTTCCACTTGTCCCTCAGGGTAATTAGTTATAATAACCTTAAGAGGTCTCATAACGCTTAAAATAGTCGGCACCTTTAGCTTTAAATCTTCTCTTATAAAATGCTCCAGCATTTGCACATCTACAGTGCTATTAGTCTTAGCCACACCAATTTCTCTACAGAAGCTTCTTATTGCCTCAGGAGTAAAGCCCCTTCTTCTCAAGCCTGCAATTGTAGGCATACGCGGGTCATCCCAGCTGTCTACCACTCCCTCGTCTACCAAAAGCTTAAGCTTTCTCTTGCTCATTACTGTGTTTGTCATATTAAGTCTTGCAAACTCAATTTGTTGAGGTTGACTCTTCATTTCACACTCTTTTACTACCCAGTCATATAATGGTCTGTGATCCTCAAATTCTAGTGTACAGATGGAATGTGTAATACTTTCTATGGCATCCTCAAGAGGGTGTGCATAATCATACATAGGATAAATACACCATTTGTCACCAGTGTTGTGATGTGTAGTATGAGCTATTCTATAAATAATAGGGTCTCTCATGTTTATATTGGGAGAAGACATGTCGATTTTAGCCCTAAGCACCTTTTCCCCGTCTCCAAACTCACCCTTACGCATTCTGTCAAACAGCTCAAGATTTTCTTCTATACTTCTATTTCTATAAGGACTTTCCTTACCCGGCTCTGTAAGATTTCCTCTCATTTGTCTTATTTCTTCAGGAGACAAATCACATACATATGCCTTACCCTTTTTTATTAAGAGCATAGCTCTCTCATACATTTCCTCAAAGTAATTAGAAGCATAGTACAGATTTTCCCAAGCAAAACCCAGCCACTTAACGTCTTCCATTATAGATTCAACATACTCAGTATCTTCCTTAACAGGATTTGTATCGTCAAATCTAAGGTTAGTCTTGCCCTTAAACTCATCAGCCAATTCAAAATTCAGTACGATTGATTTGGCGTGTCCTATATGAAGATAACCATTTGGCTCAGGGGGAAATCTGGTTATAACTTCCTTACGCTTGCCAGATTCTAAATCTTCAACTATAATATTTTTTATAAAATTTGAAGAAGCTTTGATTTCCATAGAAACACCTCTTTTGAATATTTTATACAGTATACAAACTGTCTTTTTTTACTATATTTATATAATTATAATATACAGCATAGTGTTTATTCAATAATAACTTCCCTTATATGATATCCATAGTCACTCTTGCTTATATATTATTAATTATTCCTGCAAAGTATTAATCCCTCTTGTCAACAATAGATTGATAAGTGCTATTACTGCACCTAGTATAAACACCATTTCATAACCAAACGTAGCCCATACTAGACCTCCCAGCCAAGGGACTATCATAGCAACAATATGATCTAAGCTTATGCCCATGGACAAAGTAGGAGATACATCTTCAGGACTTATAGCTATTTTATTCAGATAAGTGGCTCTAGCCATACCTGCTGCCACTAATAGCTGATCTATGATATAACATGCAGCAGTGATTATCAAAGCTGTATCTACATTTAGTCCTAGGTTCCCTGCTACAGCGTATCCCGTACATACACCAATAAGTAATATAGCCTCCGCAGCTAGAACATATCTTTCACCCTTCTTGTCAATAAGCGTTCCTACAAAAGGTTTAAAAAACATACCTATACCTGCTATTATAAAACCCAACATTGCAAAGGTTGTAACCCCTTGGTTAAATATCTTTATAAGTACCCAAGGTCCAAAGGTAACAAATATTTGCTTTCTAGCTCCATATAGTATGCTAAGCAAGTAAAAAAGAGTGTATCTCTTCTTTAAGAAAAATCGTTTCCCCTTAATCTTAGTCTTATTTGGCGCCATCATAAATATAAATATGGCTGAGCCTAAGAAAGCGATTGCACCTACAGTATATGCCACTGGATAGCTTACCTTTACAAGCCTGAACAGCAATGCTGTTGCTAGGCTTGTCACAAGGAATGCAGCAGTGTTCACACCACTGATCCGCCCTAAAACCTTTCCCATACTGTTCTTGTCTGCCAGACTCATGCCTATGCTGTTTGACATAGGCAAAAACAAATGCTGACCCATACTATATATAGTCATCCATATCATCATTGTACCAAAGCTTTTAGATAAATAACCTAGCCCCATCATACCTATAGCAGCCAATATATTGGCTATAGCCGCTATCCTCACATCTCCTAGAGCCAACAATGCACCTGAAACCAAAACCACTAAGAATCCCGGGAACTCTCTTGGAAACTCTAAAATAGTACGCTGCGAAACTGTTATATTAAAGGTATCATTTAAGAAATTGTTAAACACAGATGCGTCAATGCTTTGGCTTATGCCCAAAAAAGCACTGGCAATAAGAAATAATATTAAATCTCTCTTTTTCAACTTTGTACCCCCACAAAATTATATTATAGCTCTTTTATCATTCTGTAGCATACATATAAATAAAGGAAAACGTTAGTTCTAAACATATAGCTTCTACTTATAATATAATAGCATAATAAAAGTTTTAAAATCAGCTATGAACTAAATTTATTTGAAAATAGCTTGTTAAAATCTAAACAGTAGACTATATTATTTACTTTTTACTAATAAGATAGTAACATATATATAAAGCTACTAGAAAGGAAAAATTTTATGAAAAAAGTTAAATTATTTACTGACAGCACCTGTGATTTGACAGATGAAATTTTGAAAAAATACGATATATCAATGGTTCCACTATATGTGCATTTCAATGAAGATACATTTAAGGATAGAGAGGAAATAAATACAACAGAATTATATCAGAAGGTAGTGGAGTATGATACTCTTCCAATGACTGCTGCCCCTTCTCCTGGAGATTTCTACAATGCGTTTAAACCCTTTGTGGACGAAGGAAGAGAGATATTGTTTATAGGTATTTCTTCTTTGATTTCCTCTACGGTTCAAAATGCAACCATTGCCAAAAACGACTTAGAAGCTGCTAGTATTGAAATCGTGGACACTTATAACCTGTCTACAGGCGAAGGCTTGATACTTCTAAAAGCAGCAAACTATATTGAAGAAGGCTTAGTCCTAAAGGAAATAGGAGAAAAACTTAGAGGCTTTGTACCAAAGCTTCAATCCAGCTTCGTAGTAGATACCTTGGATTATCTACACAAGGGAGGCAGATGCTCTGCAATACAACTTTTTTTTAGCAGTGTCCTGAAAATTCGTCCTATTATCAAGATAGTAGAGGGTAAGATGGCAGTTGGAGAAAAGGTTCGCGGAAAAATGGAGAAGGCACTGGATCTTATGATAGAAGATGTATTATCAAGAAAAGGCAGAATAGACTCCAATAGAATATTCCTGACTCACTCTATGGCTCAAGCTAGTGTAGATTATGTAAAAGCAGCTTTGGAGAAAGAGCTGGATAATCCAGAGATTATTATTACAGAAACAGGCTGTGTAGTAGCCAGCCATTGTGGCAAGGGCACCTTAGGCGTCCTTTATATGGAAGAATAATATTATAACGCTATAATTTATAAATAATTATAAAAGCAAATGGTGTGTTTTGTTTAGACACACCATTTGCCTTTTTAATTATTTACTATATGTTCTGTCAAAATAGCCTTCTGTATATGCTACAGGCTTGCTTTCATCTTTCCTCCAAATTTACAATATAAACTTTATTGTTAGCATACCAACTACTAACAGCAAAGCAAGCAGTCCAAAATTCAACGAATAGAATAGCTTATTATACCGTTTTCTACTATATTCCTTAATATAAAGCTTATAGGATATAAGGTTTGCCAGCGACGCCACCATAGTACCCAAGCCCCCTATAGATACCCCCAATAATAATGCCCTATAGTGATTGGTAAAGGCTGATAATAATATAGCAGCAGGCACATTGCTAATTACCTGTGATAATAGTGACGAGGTAACCAGCACATGAATGGGTGAAGTCAAGAGTGCTTCTGCCCAAGTCTTTATAAACTCCATATGGGTTACATTGTTTACAAACAAGAAGAAAAATACAAAGGTACCCAAAAGGTAATAATCAATTTTACTAAAAAGCTGACGATCCAGCAAAATAAATAATACAATAGTAATCAAAGTCGTAATTCTATAATCCAAAATCCTTATAATAGATAGTAAAATCACCACAAATAAGACCATATATATTGCTATTTTTTTCTTATTTGTAATGTTTATAGCTTCTTTGTTAAATTTAAGCTCGCTGCCTTTATTAAAAAAGTTTATTATAAATAACATCGTCATTCCAGTTACAGCAAAAATTGATGTAATGCCAAAAAACTGAGAGGTAGGTATCTTATAGAAAGCATAAAGGTATAGATTCTGTGGATTGCCAAAGGGTGTCAGGCTACTTCCTATATTGGCGGCTGCAGTCTCAAGTATAATCAGCCTATAGGGGTCAAAGGAAGCTTTTTTCGCCATGACTATAGTCAGAGGAATTACAGTAAGTAATGCCACATCATTAGTCACCAGCATAGCAATTAAGGCTGTAGTAGCTATCATGGCAGCGGTGATTTTCCTTGTACTGCCAAAGCTCACTAAGGCTTTTAGAGCTATCTTATCCAGAAGCTTGTACTTTTCTAAGGCTAGACTAATGAGCATCAGATCGAACAAAGCTGTAATGACCTTCCAATCTATAGCATCTATATCTGGTAGTCTAAAAAAGCATGTTAAAGCTGTCAAAGCCATGACTATAAAGAAAAGTGCTTCTTCCCTTAACTTTGTCTCAATTGTATTTAGCATTTTTCATCTTCAGCTCCTTTTTTACATACACTTATAATTTTAGCATAATATTTATTACATAAAAGTAAAATTAAAAGCAACCATTTATAAAGGTTGCTTTTAAATATGATATTCATCTTATGTTATTTATATAGTCTCGCAATATCCTGTGCCTGTGCAATCAATGCTTCCTCACTGGTTCCGCTGGTTTTAAATCCATGGTGTGTAAGCACTCTGCCGCCCTTTTTATTTATCCTATCAGTCAACATTACTGATGCCTTTTTATCGTCTCCACCAGCTGCAGAGAATAAGAGTACTACATTCTTATCCTTAAAGTCTATCTTCGATATGAAGGAGTTAATCGCAGGCACCGGGCTTGATGCCCAAACAGGTGTAGCAATTATAATCAAATCCTTGTCAGTAAAGTCCACATTTAGTGGTTCTATATCGCTTTCCTTACCCCTCATAGCAGCTAATCCGCCCATAAAATATGCTCCTAAAATACTTCTTTTCTTTTTCTCTTTTATTTCCTTTACCTCACATTGTAGTTCCTCTGCCATGCTTTTAGTTATTAAACCTGTTTTTCCTGTATAGGAATAAAACACTATAATTGGTTTCATAAGCTACCACCCTCCAATATATCATTTTATACTTGCTTCCATATTTTCCTTAATTATACTCCGTTTATACTAAACTGTGCAAGCAATCAATATTATATATCTAATAATTCATATAAAACTCTGCCATCAGCTTCTTTCAGCTCTAGACCCAAAAGTCCAGCCATAGTTGGCCCTTCGTCTATCAAGTTCATCTTATCAATAACCACACCCTTTTTTATCCCTTTGCCAGAAGCTAAAAAAACAGTAGTATAGTCTGGCTTGTAAGGTGAGTAACCATGAGTGTTAATCGTTACATGAGGTACCTTGCCCGCTTCTCCCTGTTGTATCTGTCTTATCAAGTCTCCTTCCATTTCATCAAGAAAGTAGTATCCCTTTTTTGCTTCCAGCATGAAGATACAGTTAGGATCAGCTCCAAGCTCAGAGGCTTGTTCTCCTGTATATATGGTTTCTATACAATTATTTCTGTGGTTAAATTCATTGATAAGTAATAAAAGCTCCTGCTTTAGCTTTTGGTCTCTCTTATCCTTTGCATATACATAAGTTGAACCGTCACAGTTCTTGCATATTGCACTATAGGAACTTACCTTACCTTTTTTATCAGCTATAATATAGCCCTTTTCTTTCAATAGCACATTCAGGTTGATTATTTTATCCTCGTCTAAGCTGCTGTGGTCTCCTAGCACAATTACTGTGCTGTTTTCATAAATTCCGCTCTCCTTAAGCACTGCAATTATCTCACCCAGCCTTGCATCATGTCTCTCCAAGGCAGCTTTTGCTTCATTTGAGTCAAAACCGTTATAATGTCTCATGGTATCCAAATCTGTAAAATGTACCAATGTAACGCCAGGTTTTTTATTTCTAAGAGTGTCTAGCAAAGCTTGATGTATGAAATTATCCAGGTTTGGCTGTTTTATGCCCTTTCTCAAGTGCCCAAACCTCTTGTTCATAACAAATTGATAGTAACGTGAACCATTTAGCAAGGATACTAATATCTGACTTTGCCACGGTCTGTTTGCAAATATCTCTGGCATATTGTAATGTATCTTAGCCCCTGCTGTTACTGGCCAAAGCAAAGCAGCTACGGTCATGCCTTGTTTTATAGCTAAGTCATATAGGGTTTTTGACTTTATATATTTTTGATGCCAATACCAGTCAGGAGATTCCCTTCCCGACTGCAAAAGTGTGTTGTTAATTATTCCATGACGCTTTGGATACTGCCCCGTAACTATAGTAGTATGGGCAGGATAGGTAAGAGTAGGATATATACTGTAGACCTGTTTACAGTAGCTAGCCCCTTCAATATAACTCTTAAAATTTGGCAGCTTAGATATAGCATCAAAATCTATTGTAGACAATCCATCAAAGGATATTACAATTAGGTGTTCCGTTAATCTATTCATTTTGCCCCCCTTAAGCTATATATTCTCTATTAAGCTATATATTAATTATATGTTATACTTCGCTGAAGATAAATATCAGATTCATCTCTTTTGGGACACAAAAAAATAAGATAGTTCCTGCGATTACATATCTCAGGAACTAAACTGTAAGCACATTCTATCCTGCAAGACCTAATTCTGCTGCCGCTGCCTTCATCCCCTCTATTGTCCAGAGAATGACTGTATCCAGCTCCATTCCCAACATATCGCAGCCTGCAAGTATTACTTCACGGTTAACTCCAGCAGCAAAGCTAGATGTTTTGAATTTTTTCTTAACTGATTTAACTTCAAGATCAAGTATGCTCTTACTTGGGCGCATATAAACTGCCGCCGTTATAAGTCCCGTTAGCTCGTCTATGGTATAAAGAACCTTCTCCATCTTGAGTATTGGTTCTACATCAATACATAATTTCCAGCCATGAGAAATTACAGCATGAATAATATCTTCGTCTAAGCCTTCTTTCTCCATTATCTCTTTAGCCTTATGACAGTGCTCTTTAGGATAAAGCTCATAATCAATATCATGAAGCAGTCCTATGTTTCCCCAATATTCCTCATCTTCCCCAAACTGACGGGCAAAATAGCGCATAACAGCTTCAACTGCAAGCCCATGTTTGATCAAATTATCGCTTTTGTTATACTTTGTAAATAACTCATATGCTTCCTGCCGTGTTTTCATAATCTTATCCTCCTTGTTTAGCTTACTTTCATTTTACAATCAAATAAGCTATTTGTCCAAACCTCTATGGTGTTAGTATCTTCACAATATACTGTTACATGCCTGCGGGATTATTAACTATACCTACAAACAAAACTACACCATTATTAGATGTAATCGCAAAAATAAATGGTCTGTCTAAAATCATTTCTGCTATTTTTCCATTTGGAGGTGCTGAGCCTGCAAAATCTATTTGTGTAAATGCTGCGGCTTCTACTCCATTTTCATCAATTGCAATATGTGTTTGTTGTTTAATACCTGAGATGAAGGCTTTATCATCTGTAATGCCCTTGAAATCAGCATCACCTTTAAAGGCGGTTACAACACCCATAGTCTTAATAATCTCTTTTAAATCAAGACCATTACCAAATGAGAACTTAGGTATCTGAAATATTACCTTCCCACTTTCAATATTTTCAGTATTGAAAAGCGAAGCAACTTTTTGGGGGGTAGCGAGCAAGTCATCTATGCTCACACCCTTATCTGGGAGGATAAACACCATATTGCCTGAATTCTTAAGACCAAGGGATGAGCTAGTGAACCCTTCACCATCTAAATATCCATGAGTAAGATATGTTCTATTCATAAAATCACATTCTATTTCACTGCCATCACTCAAATAAAAGGTGTCAGGCTCTGAATAATCTTTATTAAACTTATCTACCCATTCATCTTTGAAATAGATAGTATTGATAATGGACATTATTTGCTCTTGGTCAACATTTATCTTTGGAGCTAGTATCCCATTAGTATTTTTAGATATCCATTGGCTCATAAGCTCAGCTGCATTGTCATCAGTAAAATCAATATTGTGTATAGATGCATAAAAGTTTTGAACTGCATTGGTTATAAATGCATCTTTAAAAGCCATATCTTTTTTTAGCCATAATGAATTCGCAATCTTTAGCTTACCTATCTTATTATCAGTATACAACAGCCTGTATAGATTACTGTTTTGCGTGGATAGAAAGTCTGTTCCTTTTCCGCTTAAGCCCAGAACAGAAAGTATCTCATCTTGAGTTGCACCATTTGCTCCTGTAGCTGCAAGTGATAATGTCATATAAAGACTTGTAGGTGAAAAACTTATATTTTCAGGCTGACTGCTTAGAATTTTTGATGCAATACTATAGGAAAAACCATTCAACGCCTCTAAATAACTATCATCTATTGGATTTTCCTCTCTGACAGTCCTTAGACTATCGTAATCATTAAACGAAATACTGTTAGGGTAAACAGGGTCTTTTAAATTGTTGCTGCAAGCTACCAGATTTGCCATTACTATAATACACATAGCAAAAGTTCGTATCATTTTCATAAAATCACTCCTCGTTTTAACAGACGATATTTAGTGGGAATTCGTTCCATACTTATCTCAGAATAATAGATACTCAAAAATTACTATAGACCAACCCTTCGGCTGATCTATGTAAAAATACTAACCTATTCATCTGTATCGATCTTTGCCAGATGGACAAAAATATATACACTCCAACACAAAAGAGACTGTGCTAGTTATTCTCTTTTGTACTACCTTGAAGCCCTTTTATTAAATTTAAACAAACCTTATATACATGGTCACCGATTCTCTCAAAGTTTGTCACTATATCAAGATATATTACACCCGCATCCACACTACATTTATTTTCTTCAAGTCTCTTCAAGTGTGCATCAGCCAACTGCTTTGAAAGTTCATCAACTTGGTCTTCAATTTCAGTTGTTTTCTTTGCTAGTGCAATATCTCCATCTGTTATTGCTTGAATTGTATCATTATACATATTCATTACCATACTTTCGAGTTCTTTCAGACCTTTTAAAGCATCATAGCTAAACTTTATCTGTCTTTCTCGAGTTATTTTAATCAAGTCAACCAAGTCTTCTGATCTATCCCCTATTCTTTCTATATAGTTAATAACATTAACCATTGCAGGAATCATAACAGATTCATCATCTGATAAAGGACTTTTGGAGATTTCTATTATATATGCTGTAATATCCTTTTGTAAATTGTTTAACAGTAGTTCATCCTTGCTAACCAAATCTAGTTTCTTTGGGTCATTGCCATACAGACCCTCCATAGTACTTGTTAGCATCTTCTTAGCTATCTGAGCACTTCTGATTATTTCTGACATTGAAGCTCTGAAGGCTGAGGATGGATTGTCAAGCAAAAGCTTATCCAAGTAATGTATTTTGTAGTCATCATCGCTTCCTCTACTTTTAATAAACTTTTCTAGGAAGGCTACATAATATTTTGTTATTGGTAAGAAAATTATAGCACTAACTAAATTGAATACTGTATGGGAATTAGCGATTTGAGCATCTATAGCATTGCCAAAACCGAAATTAACTGCCATATAATTTGTAATATTTTCAATCAACCATATGAAAGGTGTAAATGTTACTGCTACTAAAAGAACTCCAAAAACATTGTAAAGTGTATGTGCCCAAGCCGTTCTTCTAGCATGTATGTTACCAGACATACTTGCCAACTGTGCTGTTACACAAGTACCAATATTATCTCCAAGCATTAGTAATACCGCAGTATTCAAATCAATCAAGTTAGCTTGTCCTAATACCATTACAACACCCACTGTAGCGGCGCTGCTGTGAACCATGGCTGTAGCTAAAGCCCCTAGCAAGATACCTACTAACGGCATTGATGCATAGTTCTGGAAGAAAAATCTTAAAGTTTCATTTGTCTTCAAGAATGGAACACCAGAGTTTAAAATCTTCAGTCCTAAGAACATTAAGCCAAAGCCCATTAGAGCGTCACCTAAGTTCTTTGTTGTTTTATTTTTTGCGAAATATGATATTGCAAAACCTATACCAAGCACTGGCAAGGCGATTTCAGTCAATTTAAACTTAAAGCTGAAGGCCATAAGCTGTGCTGTGATCGTGGTACCTATGTTAGCACCATAAATTATACCTACAGCATTTGGCAGCTTCATCAGTCCTGCATTTACAAAGCCTACTGTCAAAACTGTTATAGCGGTACTACTTTGAACTAATACTGTAAGGACTATACCTACTAGGAACGCACTCCATACTCTGCCAGTGAAGAAAGACAGCATTTTCTTCATCATCTTTCCGGAGGCTTTTTCCAAGCCCTCACCCATTTTATCGACTCCATACATAAGAAGAGCAGTCCCTCCAATGAGACCAAATATAAGCTCTTTCATAAAACCCCTCCATAAAATAAATAAATAACATATGCTAGATAATTCTATCATATACGTTCTAAATATCCAATGGGAAGACTAACTGAAAATTTATGTATATCTCGGCATTGCAAGCATTTCTTCTATTCATTAAAAAATTAATTATATACCTATATCACCCTAAAAATCACTCCTAAACCTATGGATAAAGCTAATACCGTATTCATGAGCACAAAATTCTTCACAGCTAATACAAATGTATCCTTCTTGGTCTGAACTTGCCTAAACATCTTTATATTCCTGCTTACTGGTACAAAAGTGATTAACGCAATCACTGATACAATAGGTATTGCACCTACAGCAATTGCTGTAACAATAGCTGCAAAGCCTATATAATAAAGTAAAGCAAAAAGCTTCAGTGCAGCTTCCTTTCCTATATATATAGGAAGTGTATATCTTTTGTTTACTATATCATCGTCAATATCGCAAATATTGTTTGCAAGCATGATATTTGCGATTCCAACAATTGCAGGCAAAGACACCAATATTATATTTATAATCTCCATAGCATTTATATTTATGTTTATTACTAGACCAATTATATTAATGTCTAAAATATTTAACTCTATCACATGAATATATGCAGCAATAAAGGTAATTATGAAGCCCATAATCAATCCTGAAAAAAATTCTCCAAGAGGGGTCCAAGATATTGGAACTGGTCCATAGGAATATAAAATTCCTATTCCAAAGGATATAGCTCCTAGTAATAGCACTACTAACCCAGTATTTAAGAATAGAAAGACTCCTGCTGTAGTCGCAATAGTCAGAAGAAGTATAATAGTAGCTATTACTGCACCTTCCTTCAGCTTATAGCTTACTATGGCATTATGACTTTCATAGCCATAGCCTTGAGTCTTTACAGCTCTCTTATAATCCATATAATTATTTAATGCAGTTGTTGTCATGTCAAAAGTAAGAAGTGACAAGAACATTAATACAAAGTTTGTCAGGTTAAATCTTTCAAATCTATAAAGTGCATAAAACGTACCAAGAAAAAAGGGAATCATGCTGGCTACCTTAGTCTGAATCTCCACCAGCTTTAAAAAACTTGCTAATGTCATAATTACCTCCATTATGTTAATCTGACTACTACATAACCTTAACTTTATGTTTAGTAATCTCATTATACAAAAGCACATGTATCATAAGTACATGTGCCTTTCTTTTATTGCTGTTCTTTTCTTTTGGAAATCTCGATTTTTACTTTTCTACGACAAAGTCGTTTGTCGCTACAATTCTCTATAATTTTTTGAGCTGCATCATGTTTTACATTTACAAATGTAAATTTATCAAGTATATCTATATCTCCAACATCAGTCTTGTTTGTATTTGCATTTTCACTGAAGAACTGAAGCAGTTCCTTTGGATTTAACTTATCCATACGTCCTACAGTTAGGAACAGTCTTACAGTATCTGTTTTTATTCCTATACTGTTTTCTGTATAATCAAAGCTTACTTCCTTGCTGTATACTATGTTCATCAGAGCAGCAGTAACGTCAACAAGATTGAACTCATCATCTAGCTCAGCAGCTAAAGGTATAAATCTCTTATATTGCTCCTTCGCAAGAGTTTCTCTTACCTTGTCTACAGTGCCTCTATATTTTGACATGAATATATCATCAATAGTCGGAATCTCTTTTCTTTTAATCTTACTCTTGGTCGCTTTCTCAATCTGCTTTAATGCCATATATTCCCTTGCAGTAACAAGAGTGTAGGCTATGCCTTCCTTCTTTGCTCTTCCTGTTCTCCCAATTCTATGCACATAGGAATCTGTATCCTGTGGCAAGTCATAGTTTATAACGTGAGTTACATCCTCTACGTCAATACCTCTGGCAGCTACGTCTGTAGCAACCAAAAATTCCAGATTGCCTTCCTTAAACTTTCTTAAGGTGTTAAGTCTTTGACTTTGGTTCATATCTCCATGCATACCCTCTACATTGTAGCCTCTGGTCTGCATAGCTTCTACTAATTCATCTACACCCTTTTTAGTCTTACAGAATATAATTGCTATTGAGGGTTCATCTACATCCAGAATTCTACAAAGCGTTTCAAACCTATTGTTTTGCTTTATCTCAAAATAGAATTGCTCTACTGTTGAAACAGTCATAGTGCTCTTTACTATGCTTATTTGCTTTGTATCTGGCTTCATGTATCTCTTAGCCAGCTTTCTGATTGCCTCAGGCATAGTGGCAGAAAACAACATGGTCTGCCTTTCACTCTTGCAATTTCTTATTATTTCTTCGATATCCTCAATAAAGCCCATATTAAGCATTTCATCTGCTTCGTCAAGTACCAAAAATTCTACATTACTAAGATCCATAATTTTTCTTCTTATTAAATCAAGCACTCTACCTGGAGTACCTACCACAATGTCTATGCCTCTTCTTAATGCCCTGATTTGTCTATCAATTGGCTGACCACCGTATACAGGCAGCAAAGTTACTCTAGTATGCTTTGCTATTCTAACTATCTCATCATTTACCTGAATAGCCAGCTCTCTTGTAGGAGCTAGTATTATACAGCTGATTTTGCCTTCAACCCTTTTCATGTTACTCAGAATCGGTGCACCAAATGCCAAAGTCTTACCTGTTCCAGTTTGAGCCTGGCCTATAATATCGTTGCCTGCTAGTGCTATAGGTATAACCTCAGCTTGTATATGTGATGGCTCTTCAAATCCCATATCATCAATTGCTTTTAGTATTCTTTCGTCTAGACCTAGTTCGTTAAACTTCTTATTCTCCATTTTCATCCTTCTTTCAAACATTAATTTATTATTAGTATTATAACCAACGGTGCGATTAAAATAAGCTTAATAAGTTAAATATGCAATATTTTGTTATAAAAATAAGATGTCCGTCCACAAAATATATTTATAATTGCATATGCTTATTTTAATCTTTAAATATATATTTAAAGAATCAAGGTTTCCATAGCTGGCTATCCATATCTATAGCTCCATCCAGCCTAAAAATAACCCCTTCTGCCTCAAGCAAGCTTCTTTGTATATCCTGTCCACCAAAGACATAATCTGGTGCTAGCTTTCCTGCCTTGTTTACCACTCTATGACATGGAAGCTTCCTATTCTTTGGTACGGCTCTCATAGCCCAGCCTACCGTCCTGGCGCCATTTGACATGCCAGCCAAGACTGCTATCTGCCCATAGGTTGCAACCTTCCCCACAGGTATTCTGGCAACTATGCTGTATATCTTCTCAAATGCAGAGCTCATACTATTCCTCCACAAAATAAAAACTCTATCCTGCGGATAGAGTTAATGTCAAATGTCAATATTTAATCTATTCCAAATTGGTTATATCCAACATTACTATTATACGCATAATATTGGATACATGCAAGAAAATTTTTACCGAGTTATTTATTTTCTACTTTCCACCAGTTTACTATAAGCGTTAACTGTTAGAAAATAATATACCATATATATCAAGCTATAGGCACCTATTGTCACTATAAGTGGTATAAAAATATCCATTGCTAGAGCTTTTTTCAAGATATATACTGCTACTACGCTATGCATTATCCCTACTAATAATGGAAGCATAAATACAAACAACATCTGTCTGCTTATAATAGATCTTATCTCCTTGATACTATAGCCTATATTCTTAAGTATTTTGTATCGCTTCTTATCCTCATTGGCTTCTGATAGCTGCTTGAAGAATATAATACTACCTGTAGCCATGAGGAATACCAAGCCCAAGAAAGCTCCTATAAATATCGTTAGTCCCGAAGCTGCCACTTCTGATTTATATCTGTAGTAATAGGCAGAAAAGGTTTCTTGCAAATCACCAGAACTCGCTATCTTGCTTTCAAAAACACTATATAATTCTTCAGTAAGAGCTTCGCTATCTCTTGCACCTTCTATAATATACACCTTTCCCTGTACAAGCTTTCCCTTTGACTTGAACTGCTCATATAGATCATCATCTACTACAGCCATATAATCAGCCAACCTTTCATTTAACAAAGCAGTAGACTTAAAACTCTTTATGTTAAAGCTTGTTGCTTCTCCGTCTAGCATAAGCTCCAGCTTACTGTCTTTAGAAGCATCTAGCAGAGTTCTATTATAAAACGGATCTATGAACACAATATCCTTATAAAAGTCCAAATATACCCTATCCTTTAAACCTCTTATCTCCGCAATTCTGTTATAGCTGCTTTCTGATATTACACTAATTTCTTTGTTTCTATACGATTCTTTATATCCAACATCAGGCAGCTTGCCTTGAGCCTTTATTAATTCTACCTCCGTAGAGCTTTTTATTGAGTGTTGAGGATATTTGGCTATTACAGCTTCTACTGTTTCATCTAACCCCTTCTCTTCACTTAAATATACATAACTAAATGGGTATCTCTCAATTAAAGTTGTTCGAAAGTCATAATAAAAGCTTGAGGTTACTCCCATAGCGGTTAAGGTTGTAGCACTTAAAACTGCTATAGTTGCCAAGGTTTTGGAATGTGCCTTCAATCTATACATTAGCTGAGAAGTGCTTACAAGATTGACCCCCTTGTAATAGCTTGCTTTGTTTTTCTTTGCCAGTTTTATTATATAAACTGACATGTATGAGAAAAGAAGATAGGTTCCTGCTACTACAACAACAAGGGTTATTATCGGATGCCATATATAATATTGCTTGGCTGACATATAGTAGGTATATCCTCCTCCAATTAGAATAAAAGATAATAAAGCTACTATCCATGAGCTTTTGGGTGGCTTTTCCCCTATGTTTTCTGCTTTAAATAAGTCTATTAGCTTAAATCTGTATATTATACTATAACCATGTAGAGATGTAACAAGAAACAATATTGAAAATATAATAGTTGTATTTATAATTGGCTGCGAAAGCAAAGCGAATTTTACATATATAGAATATCCCATAAGTCTTAACAGCACCATCACAAACAGCTTAGATAAAAGGCTTCCTAATATAGTTCCAGTGACTAATGCCAAGATTCCCATCATTAGATTTTCATAAAAAAGCATTCTGCCTATTTCTCTTTTCTTAACTCCCATAAGAGAATACAACCCTACTTCCTTTTTCCGTCTCTTGATGAAAAAAGAATTGGAGTACCATATAAATATACCAGCGAATAATGCTATAACTATTGATGAGGTTTTGAAGGTGCCCTCTATACTAGCTTTGATCTCTCGTAGAGCTACCACCTGCTGATTATACTGAATAGATGTAAAAACATAATATATCATTATGCTAAAAACCATGGATACGAAGTATATCAGGTAACTGTTAAAGTTTCTCCTTATGTTTTTAAAGGCCATGTTAAATAAGGTCACTATTGTCACCTCCCATAGTCTTTAGAACATCAAGAATCCTTTGGAAAAATTCCTTTCTGGAGCTGCTCTTATAAAGCTCTGTGAAAAGCTGTCCATCCTTTATGAATATTATCCTTTTGCAGTAGCTGGCTGCGAAGGCGTCGTGGGTTACCAACATAATGTTTGCTCCATTGCTTTGGTTTAATTCATTCAAGCATTGTAAAAGCTCCATAGATGACTTGGAATCTAAGGCTCCTGTAGGTTCATCTGCAAGTATAAGCTTAGGCTGGTGAATTATTGCTCTGGCCGCTGCTGTCCTTTGCTTCTGACCACCAGAGATTTCGTAAGGGTACTTATGCAGGATATCCTCTATTCCCAGCATATTGCTTACCTCTGACGCTCTCTGCTCAATAATATTTGGCTTTACTCTTGCTAAGGTCAAGGGTAGTATCATATTTTCCTTTACACTTAAAGTGTCCAACAGGTTAAAATCTTGAAAAATAAATCCCAGCTTACTCCTTCTAAAGTTAGAAAGTTGGTTCTCACTCATTTTTACAATATCTTCTCCGTCAATTAGTACGGTACCTGAGGTTGGCTTATCAATGGTAGAAATGATATTTAAAAGTGTTGTCTTTCCTGCACCAGAAGGACCCATTATACCCACAAACTCCCCCTGCTTTATCTCAATGTCGATGTCCTGCAAGGCGGTATAGTTGTTACCTCTGGCTCCATAAATTTTCTTCAGGTTTTTTGCAGTTAATATATTATCCATAAAACTACCTCCAAATTTACATGATTTAAAATAGGTTGAAAGCAAATCCAGCCTTCAACCATTATTCTAAATAAATACAGCATTTTGTACCATCTATTAACATAACAAACAGTAGTTTTATACTTACATTTTTGTCACATTGAAGTAATCTATAAGCCTTGGAAAATGAATTGTCAATTTTGTATACTTACCGCTGGCAGCTTCTATTGATATATCGTGTCCTAGCTTCCGTGCCAATCTACGAGCAAGATACAAACCCATACCTGTAGCTTTATAATCCTGTCTTCCTGTTTGACCGGTGAAGCCTCTGTCAAAAACCCTTGCGATATCTTCTTCCTTAATTCCTATTCCATTATCTTCAATAATAAGTTGCTTTTCCTTTCCCTTGGTTATAGCTTTTATGTTGATCTGTCCTCCGTTGACGGTGTATTTCAAGGAATTAGCTAATATTTGATCTATAATGTAGAACAACCACTTTTTGTCAGTGATAACCTCCAAATCAGCATTTTGTATATCTACACTTATCTTTTTGTTAATAAAGGTTTTTGCATGTTTCTTAACAGCACCTTTAACCACTTCCTCCAAATTTACTTCACTTATTATATAATCTCTGGCAAATTCATCAGCTCTAGAATTATATAGTATTTGCTCAATTTGAGCTTCTATCTTGTCCAGCTCTTCTTTAAGGCTTGCCAACACCTCTTCCATAGGTTTATCTACGCCATTTTCTATAACCAATTTGCTGGCAGCAATAGGAGTTTTTATTTCATGCACCCAAGAGGTAATATATTCAAGGTTCTCTTTCTTTTCATCATAAAGCTTTTCTAACTTAGCATTGTGCTGTTCATATAGCTTTTGCAGCAGCTCTGTATATACTCTTTGCTCAAAGCTCTTGCCCTCAGGTAAAGAATTTAGTATATTATCCTCTGAAGTCTTAATTACTTCTTTAAGCTTTTTATAAAATTTGTTTTTCAAGCTATAGCCTGCAAAAAGATAAGCTATAAGCATAATGAAACAAACAGTATTTATATATAAGAGCTCGTTAAAAACTAAGCCTTTTGGTATATTCAAATAATAAACACTACTAACAAATATCATAAGCAGCATGTACAATAGCAAGAAACGCCTTTTATCCCAAATATAGCTGATAAAACTCATTGTATTATATACCCCTGTCCTCTCTTAGTTTTTATATAATCCTTCAAGCCCACATCTTCTAGGCTCTTGCGCAGTCTATTTATATTTACTGTAAGGGTATTATCATCTACAAAGCTCTCATCTTCCCATAGCTTACGCATTATCTCATCTCGACTTACTACCTTACCGCTCTTTTCCATAAGCATATTCAGTATTCTAAATTCATTTTTACTAAGCTCCAGCTTATTCTGCTTATAAATCACAGAATTATCCTTTAGGTTCAACACTACGCCGCCATGCTCTACGATGCTGCTCTCCACATCCACATACGAATACGTTCTGCGAAGCAGTGCATTTACCTTTGCAAGCAAGACTTCAAGGGAGAAGGGCTTTTGTACAAAGTCATCTCCACCCATATTTACAGCCATAATTATATCCATATTTGAATTTCTTGAGGAAATAAATATTATAGGAACCTTGGAGATTTCTCTTATCTTGCCACACCAGTAAAACCCATCAAAAGCAGGAAGGTTTATATCCATCAACACCAAGTGAGGATTATAGGCTGCAAAGCTTTCCATTACCTTGCTAAAATCCTCTACTATTAAGCCCTCATAGCCCCACTTTAGTATGTTCTCCAGTATTATATCTCGTATCTTTACATCATCTTCTACTATTAGTATGTTAAACATGACCATTCCCCTTTTTATGTTAATTAAAAGCAAGTTTTAAATATAAGACTAGTATTATTATCCTAATAGTATCAAAAGAGCTATACTTTAGCAATGCGTTAACCAAAGGCAATATAAGTGCTATGTTAATCTTTTATTCAATTTAACATATTTCAACAAATATTTAACGATTATCATTAAATATTTGTTGACTTTAATTAATATTGGCATTATAATTAATTCATAAATTACGAAAGGATTTGATGTTATGAATAATAAACTAGATTTCGCCAAATACAGAAGACTTGCAAGAATTATGAAGATAGTTATAAAAGTTACCTATATTGCAAGCGTTATATTTTTAGTTGCAGGCTTAGTAGTAGGAATACTTCTTGCTGTTGCACCAATTTCCTCGCTGGCAGCAATATCTGATACAGGTGATAGCTTATTCCTTACTTTAGATAATATTCTTATGGTAAAGATAAATCCTGAGACTACAACGCTTGAAGACCTTAGCCCTGTATTTGCAAGCATCTGTTTTATGGCAGCTGCCATAGGAGCCGTATTTGCTGCTATCTTAAAACAGCTTGAGCTTATATTAGGCACAATTAAAGACGATAAACCCTTTGCGCCAGAAAACAGCAAAAGACTTACAACCATTGGCATCACTCTAATGATAGGTGCCTTCATAGAAAGAGCAGGCGAGTATCTTGTAGCATCCACAATGATTAACACCCTTAAGCTGAACAGTTTAAGTGCCAATTTTTCAGCTGATTCAAACATGATATTAATAGGTTTTGTTGTATTGATACTTGCAGGAGTATTTAAGTATGGTTGCTATCTGCAAAATGAATATGATTCTACAGTTTAAGGAGGAAGCAGTATGGCTATAATTGTTAGATTGGATCGCATGATGGCTGACCGAAAAATTCAGCTTAATGACTTAGCCGAGGGTGTAGGAATATCAATAGTAAACCTATCCAACCTAAAAACCGGCAAGGTCAAAGCAGTACGCTTCTCAACCTTGAGTGCCATTTGCAGAGAGCTCAATTGTCAGCCCGGAGACATACTTGAATACACCCCGGGAGAAGATGAACAGACTGATGACTAAGTATTGAACTAAAACAGGAGCAGGTTTATTTCCTGCTCCTTCTTAATTTCAAATATGTAGTTATATTTTATTCCTGTATTTATGAAACAACCCCAGTCCCAAGGTAATTATAGGTGAAATATAACACAACACTGCATAGGGCTGATAAGCTACTGTTGTGCCAATTATCATAGTAATTATAAGAGAATTTATATTCCATGGCATTAGAGGTGCTATTATAGTTCCTGTATCTGATATAGTTCTCACAAATATACCTCGTTCTACCTTCAGCTCATTATATTTATCTCTCAAAAGCCTTCCAGGCAGTACAATTCCCATTGTCTGATCGCAGGTCAACACTGTTAAAGCCCCACTTATGAAGCCTGTATTTATTATCAAATCACCCTTGTTTTTTATAGAGGAAACTATCCTACCTGTAATCTTATTTATTATCCCAGTGCCATCTAATAGACTGCTTAGCGCAATAGCACCCATTACTATGAGAAGCACCTCCAGCATGGATATTACCCCTCCGCTTATCAGCAGTTGATTTAACTGCAAGGATGGAGTTTCCGCTCTATATCCGAATAATATAGTATTGAAGACTTTACTAAGACTCATGCCCTGCAATGTAAGACTTATGACTACTCCTCCAAAAAGACCCGCAATAATAGAATATATTATCTTAATTCCAAGAGAAGACATTATTACGATTAATAATGGCATAAGCAGCAGATAAGGTGATATGAAAAAGCCTTCCCTCAAGCTTGATTGAAGCCCTGATATATCTGCTATATCAGCTCCTACATTATACCTCATGCCAAGATAGTAATATATTAGAGCTGATATTATTATAGTTGGTATCAGTGTTACCAGCATTGATTTTAGAGCTTTTTTATAGTCTGTGCCAGTAGCGGTTAAAGACAGATTCAACAAGCCTGATATTGGTGATACTTTGTCAGCAATAAATGCACCAGATACAATAGCCCCTAGAAGTACAGATGCAGGTATTCCAAGACCTCGTCCTATTCCAAATATGGCAAGACCTACTGTACTGACAGTTCCCACTGCTGTGCCCATAAAAACAGAGCTAATGGAAACTATGAGGAAGGCAGCAAGTACAAAATTCATTTCCTTCAAATATTCAAAACCAAAGTAAATCATAGATGGCACTACTCCTGAGCCTATCCATACAGATACTGTAACTCCTATTAGCAGGATTAGAACATATAGCAATCGACATTCCATTATTCCTGACGCTATCATGGATAAAAGCTCACTTACTGAAAAGCCTTTGTATCTAAAAACTAATATACATAAGGCTATACTGATTGCAAAGCCATAAGCCAAGGAAGCATTAAGTAAAACGCAGCCTGCTATTATAGCTATACACAGTGATAAAATCAAATAGACATTCAGCTGACTTAATTCCTTCTTCTCCATAAAATCCCCTGCCACATTCTTTCACTAAATTACTTTTTAATTGTATATTATCCCAACATACTGCCGCAAGCATTATTTAGGCTTTTAGATATTTTATAAATTCAATGAATGAAAGCCTATAGATTTGAAAAACTAATATTGAAAAGTAATGCATTTAGCAATACATATTAGGAAGGGGTATTAAAGATGAATGACAAGGATATAAAAGCATTGAATACGGCTTTAAAGGGTGAACACATTGCAATTGAAAGCTTTGATCACTATATTGGAGATGCAAAGGATGAGGCTACCAAGAAAAATTTAATGGATATACAGCAACAGCACCAATTTCATGCCATACAGCTCTCTGAGAGAATTCAACAGTTAGGCGGCAATCCTGTAAATACTTCTGGTGTCACTGGTATCATAGCAGAGATTAAGCACAAGGTCACTCCTGAGAAATATATAGACAACAATATAATAAAAACTGCTGTACAGGGTGAAGAAATGGGTATTCAGGCATATGGTGAGATTATGGCTAATTTGTCCGATGCTTCAAACCAGAAGCTGGCTGAGGAAATGCTGATAGAAAGTGTAAGAATCGTCGAAAAGTTGAACAACATGATGTAATATAAACGCCTGACTTTGATTTATAAAGTCAGGCGTTTTTAAAGATTTTGTTGCCAATTTACCTCATGTGGCAATGAGTTGAGTCCATAACCTCTACTATAACCCTATCAGTTATTGTCATACCCTTATCACTTACTATACCCAGATTTTTTATGCTTTCCTCAACTGTACTGCCTACTATGCCGTTTAGGATTGGTATTATCGAACCATATTTCACATATAAAGCACTTTGTATAGCAGCTCCTGCCGCACTTGCAAGCTTATAGGAACAGCCTGCCTTAGCTCCATCGCATATCATGCCGCTGAGATTTCCGATCATGTTTTGTATAGCTCCCTCAATCTGCTTATAGTTTAAATCCATGAGCCAGGCAACACCAGCTGCTGCACCTGTAGAGGCAGCTACTCCGCAACCGCAGACAGCAGACAATCTACCTGTAAAATTCTTGATATATGCAGTAACAAGATGGCTTATTGCAAGAGCTCTTGCAAGTCGTTCATCACCTTGCGGAAACTTCTCATCATAGGCTGCTATAGGCAGTATGGCTGTCAATCCATGATTGCCGCTTCCATTGGAGCTCATAACTGGAAGATTTATTCCCGACATCCTAGCATCAGCGGCAGCAGAGGTCATTAATACCGCCTTATTTATGACATCATCTCCTATAATGCCGTCCTCCATAGCTCTTTTCATGGAATATCCTACCCCAGCTCCTAACTTTATACTAAGACCTGCCTCGCAGACCTTCTTATTCATATTTATACCTTCAAGCAAAAATTTTATATCCTCATAGTTTAAAACTTCAATTTCTCTAATCAACTTTTCTATTGTAATATTCTCAAGTACTAAATTGCTACAACAATCCTTTGTGACTTCTGCATCAATGCTGAGAAAGACCTCTTCGTTCTTCTGAACATATACAAACTCATCATGCCTTCCTCTAATCACAACCTTTGAGAAACTGCTTGTCCCCTTCATATTTACTTCTATATAAATCTTCTCTATTGTGTCATAAACATGAATTTGAACCTTCCCACTGTCTGTCAACTCTTTTGCCAGCTCCAGCTCTACACTGCCTACGCCTTCTAAAGCACTCAGTCCAAGGCTTGAATCCCCTCCTGCTATGCCCATGCAGGCAGCTGCCATAAGCCCCACCTTATCTGTACCTGGAATACCTACACCCATTCCGTTCTTATAGATATTCGGACTTACATAAATATCACAGTTCTCAAGGTTATCATCAAGTATTTCTCTCGCCCGAGCAGCAGCCAAAGCTACAGCGCCGGGCTCAGTACAGCCTAGAGCTGGCTTTACCTCCGCACGAAGAATATCAATTAGTTTGCTTGAAGTTGTTGAAATCATAGTTAATCCCCTTTTCTACTTTTAAATTTTATATATCTATTTAACAGCCTTACTAATAAGTCTATCAAGGAAAACAGATTTTAACTGTTTGCTTGCCATTGCCTGTTTCAAAGGTGGCAGCTTAAGTATTGCTCCCAGTACCGCAGCCATAGCTCTATGGCTGCCAAAGGCTCTGTTGTCAAATACTAGATCCTGCAGAGTTCCTTTTTCTATTGCCATCATAACCACTCGGTGTACTGAATTTACAGGTGTTACTATTTTTTCTTGACGACGTTGCAGCTTGATTGCTTTTCTAACGCAAGATCTCACGCATACACCACAGCCAAGACAAATCTCTTCGTTTATTTCGACTTTTTTGTGTTCTTTTCCTTCATTATCTACAATATTCACAATTTCAATTGCCCCAATTGGACATGCCTTTACACAAAGACCACATCCACTGCACTGTTCTTCATTGATTTTAGGTAGGAAAGCAGTAGTTTGTACAGGGTGAAGCATACCAAATTTTCGTGCTGCAATCAAGCCCTCACAACAGCAGCCGCAGCAGTTGCAAATGAAGGTGACCCCTTGCCTTACATTTTCCCCGCACTGTACCAGCTTACTTTCATAAGCCTTATGAAGCAGCTCTATACATTCAGAGGCATCTACCTTTCGTGCATAATCATGCTTTATTAGAGAAGCAGCAGTATTCCCAAAGGTCATACATATATCTTTGGGTGCGTCACAAGCTTTTCCTAGATGCTCCATCTTGTGCCGACAATAGCAAGTGCTTATTCCAATATGCGAAGCAGTCTCAATAATATGAGAAGCTCTCTCAAAATCAAGAATCTGAACCTCGTTATCATTTGTCAGTACAGCCTCTTGTACAAATACCCTCCCCATCTTAGTCTCAGTCGCAAAAAAAAGATCTTTTATAAAGTCTTCTTCTACATTTAAATACTGATGAAAAAGCTCTGCTAATAGCTTCTGATCTATGTCATTCCTAGTTCTCATCATTGAAAACTCAAAAAAGCCTGCCATAGGAGGCGGAAGCATATACTGTTGTGTTCCATTATTGTCTGCATCAAGAAGTATCGCTCTACTAGCCAGCTCTTCCAGAGTCTTTCTAGCCGCAAGCTCGTCCGTCTTCCATATTTTCGCAGCAGTCTTAGCAGTAAAAGGCTTTATGGGAAGCTGTGCAACAAGAGCTGCTTCCTTCTCACTAAACAATATACTCAATATTTTATATAATGTATCTGAAGGTGGTGCCCCCTGAGGGAACCTGTTTATGCGTTCTTCCAGACTCTTATATGCTGATTTTCCTACTATATGAGACATTCCTCCACCGCCTGTTCTTTATTTTTGACTATACCATATCTGTTCTTCATCTTTTATCTATATATATCGCACTAAACAATTTACATTTATAAAATAGTGCGATATGTTTTCCGCTGTTTATAGAACACACATATTTCATTGATTTTTATAAAATGCATGAAATATGTGTGTTCTATCTGTTTATAAAATTATTTCATTAATATATTCTTTTAGAGAATATTTTATACGATTCATTCTACCCTTTGTTGTATCTGCACAGATTAGCGAATTAAGTACAGCTTCTTCAGTGCATTCTGCAGCAGCTCTAAATACAGCATCTATCCTGTTCTCGTTTAACACCTTAATATCTACAAAATCATTTTCTTCATAATGCCTTATATTATTTGCAGTAGTAAAACCTATTACGATATCGCCGCTGCCATTTCCAAAATGTGTTCCTGTTCTGCTCAAGCCTGCAGCAGTTCTCTTGCAAACTCGCTTCAACTGCCTATTAGTCATAGGTATATCAGTGGCAAGTATGATAATAACAGAACCCTTATCACTATTCAATTCTTTATCCTTTTCCAACTGATATATAAACTGTCCTGCCTTAAAACCATCTATGAGTAAATCATCCTTCCTGCCAAAGTTGGACATAACTAATGCTCCTAAAGTGTATGTATCCTTATCCAGCCTTACAAGTCGAGATGCTGTTCCTATTCCACCCTTTAATCCATAGCAAACCATACCTGTACCTGCTCCCACTGCTCCTTCCAGGAACTCTTCACTAGCAGCCTCCAAAGCCTTAAATATATGCTCTTCCTTTATATTTAATCCTCTTATATCATTAAGGTATCCATCGTTACACTCACAGACAATGGGATTCACTGTCCCAGTAGTATCGCCGATATCCTCATTATTTTTCAACATGAACTCAACTAATGCTTGATGTGCAGTTCCTACACTTAAGGTATTTGTAAGAATTATGGGTGTCTCTATTGTGCCAAGCTCTTCAAGCTGAACAGTTCCCAAGGTTTTGCCAAAACCGTTTATTACATAGCTGGCAGCAGTCACTTTATTATAAAACAAATTGCCAGTATGAGGTAAAATTGCAGTGACACCTGTATTGATATCTTTATCCTTAAGCGTGAAATGTCCAACCTGTACCCCTTGTACATCTGTAATTGAATTTAGCCTGCCAGGTTCCAGCTTGCCTATGCATACCCCATAGTCTCTTATTCTAATTTGTCCCTTCACATTAAAACCCCTATTCTCTATGATATCTATAATTCAATATTATATATCTTCTTACCTTCTAGTGCCAGGCTACAAAGTTATTAGGTTATTGAAAATGAAAATATATTATAAAATAAGTTTTGGACACAAAATACTATATTTCTCAATTAAATACGTTTATAATGTAAATTATGGAAAATAAATCACTCATATGTTTAGGGGGAGATGGAGAATGACTTTAATAGATAAAGCAATTTATGCTTTAATTAATGGGAAGAAGACAATAAATGAGCCTATTTTTATGAAGGAATTTAAAAAAGAAAACCAACAATTAATAGATTTGATTGAACTTTCAAAGAAGGTAGTTTCTGATAAAAAAGAGAATATTGATAGAGATATAGCTTTTTTAAAGCAGGGGTTAGACGGAGAACAAAATGTTGCATATGAATTGAAGAACTCTTTTGTACCAATGCTTATCCTGCATGACATTAGGTTAGAGTTCAATGATTATGTTGCCCAGATGGACTTTGTATTAATTACTCATAAATTTATATATGTCTTGGAAACCAAGAAACTTAATGGCGATATTGAGATTACAAGAGATGGAGATTTTATTAGAAGCTTCAAGACAAATGCTGGTAAAGTATTTAAAAAAGAGGGTATTTACAGTCCAATTTCTCAAAATACACGCCATGTTACTATCTTAAAGGAAATGCTAACTAAGACTGGCTTAATAAAATCGTATCCGATAAAATCAGCAGTTATCATAGCAAATCCAAAAACAATACTTAACAAGGCAAAATGTCCAAAAACCATTCAGAATCAATTATACAAGTATGACCAATTAACTGTATTGGTTAAGAAAGAATTGGATAAATTTAAAGAGGAAATGGCCTATCGTGAAAAGCAAATGTATAAAATCGCTGAGTTCCTTTTGATGAATAATAAGCCAATATCATTTGATAATATAGCAAAGTATTCATTGACCGAAGAGGATTTTGTAAATAATAAGCAAGCTGTTACTCCTCAACCAAAGACATTTCAGGAAGTACCAGTAGTAGCAGAACAACCACTGAAAGAAACTCCTGCTGTTGAGCCAGTCAAGCTTATTGCTTTACAACCAAAGGTTGTCACAAAAACTAAACTTGAAGAAACTGCTGTATATAAGGCATTAAAGGAATACAGGTTAAATACCTCCAGAAAAGAAAATATAAAACCTTATCTTGTATATAACAATGATGAGATGGAGTCTATAATTTGTGTAAATCCCAAGACAAAAGCCGATTTGCTTACTTGCAAGGGGTTTGGTGAAAAGAAGTTTGAAAAGTATGGTAATAGTATTTTGGAGATTCTGAAGAATAATCAAGAGTCTACGTAATATATGTAATAAAAAGTAATAAAAAGTATAGTGCCAGGCTACAAAGTTATTAAGTTATTTAAAATGAAAATATATCATAATATAACTAATAAAATGAAAGGTGGCATTTAGATATGTATAAAAAAATAATAATATTAGTTTTATCGATTTCCCTTATTTTTACTATCTCATTTTTATATTTTATAAATGAAAACAAAACTGCAAACACTGCTAAACATACGGAAAGTACAGATACTCAGTTGATAAATAATGTTATTGAGATTGAAAAAAATCTTGTATTATCACAAGCATTCAAGGTATCGTATGAAGAGTTTAAGAATTTAACTTTTCCCTTTATTCATTCTTACTATAAGGATACATACTATGCTGAATTAGAAAAATCATTTTTATTTGATGGGAGTGGCGGTTATCTTGCTGAGTCAACTAAAACACCTGTATATCAATATATTTCAAAGGTATATACTAGCAAAGATGAAGCATATAAAAATATTTTTATAAAGATACCCGTAGAGGGTACTACTAGTCAGCTTGCTAAATTATATATCTTTAAAAAGGATGCTGATGAGTGGAGGATTTTTTCAGTTACGAATTACATACTAACAATTCGTAGGAATGAACCTAAAAAGATTATTGAAAAATTTGCAAACTTTAATGATATTCCCATTGAGTACGAATATACAAAGATTCTAGAGTAATTTATAGTCAAAGGCTCTGCATTGCCACTATTTCTATTTGTGGTAATACAGAGCCCTTTCAATCAAGTTATGCGTTTTGTAGTGCCTCTACATTTTGCTGTTGCTTTAAGATCTCCGCTACATTGTCTATAGTATCAATAACCCCACTGTAGTCTTCGTAAAATACAGTGATAATATCCTCCTGCTGTGCCATCAGCATTGCTTTCCTTAGAGCTTCTTCCTCCGACAGCTCTATTAATACATTGTTTTTATCTATGCCTCCTATAACACAGCCATTCATTAGCTGCTTTGCAATTTCTCCTGATTCTCTCCCTCGGCGATCCTTATCTTCTTTAATTATTATATGATTGAAGCTTTCACCACATAGCTGTCCTACTCTTACAGTGCTTGTTTCTGTTCTGTCTCCAGGAACTCCTATTACTCCTATAAGCCTGTTATGCTTTATATTCTTTATGCTTGATATTGTCTCTCTATAGCCTTCTATATTATGACCATAATCAACAATAACCTTAAAGCCTGAAATATCATGTATGTTAAATCGTCCTGGATTTTGTTCATTGTCTGATTTAAACTTTTTAAGAGCCTTTACTATATATTCAAGCTCAATGCCTAATCCGTAAGCTCCTGCTATGGCAGATAAGCTATTCTTTAAATTGTAGCTTATTGCACCATTTAAGGTTGCTGGAATATCCCAAGAGTGCATCAGCTTAATTTCTTCTTTGCTATCAAAGATGTATATATCCCCATCTTTTAAGTACACTGCCTTACCTCTGCCAGCAATTTGCTTCTGTATTATCTCATTTTCAAAGCTGGTTGAGAAGTAAATCACTTTTTTGTTCAAACGATCTCCAACCTCTACACAATACTTATCATCAGCATTAAGTACAGCGTAGCCATCATCCTTAATAGCTTCAACAACAAGAGCCTTTACATGGGCAAGGTCATCAAAGGTATTTATTCCATCCAGTCCAAGGTGATCTTCACTAATATTGGTTAATATGCCTACATCAGCTAAGTCATAGCCTAGTCCCTTGCTCACTATGCCTCCTCTGGCGGTCTCCAGAACTGCTGCATCCACACGTTTGTCTGTTAATATCATCCTAGCGCTTCTATAGCCTGTAGTGTCACCCTTCATTATGCATTTATCGTTTATATATACTCCTCCTGTTGATGTCATTCCTACCGTATGACCCTTTTCCTGTAATATTTTGCTTATCATCCTTGTGGTAGTTGTCTTGCCATTAGTTCCTGTTATAGATATTAATGGTATACTGCTCTCGCTGCCCTCAGGGAAGAGCATATCTACTATATGCTTTGCTACATTCCTAGACTTGCCTATGGCAGGGAAATAGTGCATTCTGATGCCAGGAGCTGCATTTACCTCTATTACTGCTCCATTATCTTCTCTCATAGGATTATTTATATCTTTTGTTGTAATATCAACTCCTGCAATATCCAGACCTATTATAGTTGCTGCATTTACTGCTATTTCTTCATTTTCTGGATGTATTTCATCTGTTACATCTATGGCAGAGCCTCCTGTGCTTAGATTATCGTTTTCTCTAAGCAGCACCTGTTCATCAACAGCAGGCACATAATCAATATTTATATTATTTTTTAACAACAGCATTTCCATAACTGGGTCAATCTTTATCTTTGTTAGGGGTTTTTCATGTCCCTCTCCTCTAAGAGGGTTCTGATTCTCTATTTCTATAAGCTCTCTTATTGTTTTTTTGCCATCACCCATTACAAAGGGAGCTATTCTCTCAGTACAAGCTACTACCTTGCCATTTACAACCAATACTCTATAATGCTTGCCTTCTATAAATTTCTCTATTATAACCTCTTCCCCAAATTGCTTTGCTATACCAAATGCAGCCGCAACCTCTTGCTCGTTTTTTAGATTTACTGAAACACCCTTCCCTTGATTACCATTGTTTGGCTTAACTACTACAGGATATCCAAGCTTAGCTATATGATTTTGCACCTCTTCAATATTGCTAGCTACAAGTCCCTCTGGAACAGGTATCCCTGCTGTTCTAAGCAGTTCCTTTGTAAGCTCTTTATCACAGGAAATATCGGCAGCTATACAGCTTGTGTCTTCGGTCAAGGTTGCTTGTATTCGCTTGCTATATTTCCCATAGCCTAGCTGCAGCAAACTGCCTTTTCCTAATATCGTTACAGGTATGCCTCTTTCTTCGGCTTCTTTTTTAATTGCTACAGTGCTTGGTCCTAAGTCTAATTTGGCCGCTTTATTTTTTATATAATTTAATTTATCCGCAAAGTTTATTCTTGAACCCTTTGTTATTTCATTTATTAAGTCAATAGCCGCCTGCAAGGCTTCATAGCCCACCGTTTTACTTCTAAACTCATATATTACTGAATATATTGTGCTTCCATCACTTAACTGTCTCGCTTTGCCAAAGGCTACATTGTAGCCTAACAGATTCTGAATTTCAATACACATATGCTCAAGTACATGGGCTAAATAAGTACCTTCTTTAAGCCGATCAACAAATCCACCTCTATATCCTTTTGCACACTTATGCTCAATTAAAGATGGCATATGCTCTAATAACAGCTCATTAAAACCTGATATACTGCATGTCGGAGTATCACATAGCTCCTCCAAATCCATATCTGCCCTGATACATGGCATATGAGTATAAATATTTCTGCCTTCGTATATCTTTAACTCATGAATCCTCAATTTTATTGCCTCCACAACTTCGGTTTTTTTCTACTCTCTTATTATAATGGCAGTTTTATCTACGAGATTATACCCATACTGTTCTGGTAATATGTGTACAGTAACGTTAGTCAATGCCAATGGGTTATCAGGATATAGTTCTGTTATATTTGTGTATTCTATGTCCCTTCCATCTACAACAGTCACAACCCCATTTCCAATAACGGAGAATTTTTCATTATTATCCACAACAATTGCAGTATCCTCATCAATGCCTATGCCAAGAATACTCGGATTTTGTGCTACCGCAGCAAAAAGTCTTCCTATCCTGCCTCTCTGGTTAAAATGCTGGTCAATTACTACTCCCCTTATCAAGCCCATTCCTGGCGCAAGCTTTATTGTACAACTGGCAGGAGCTTTTTGGTCTTCTCCTTCTACTATCATTATTTCACTCATCATAGATGCACCTGCACTAGTGCCTGCTATTAATCTGCCCTCACAGCAAAAATCATGTATTAATTTATGAAAGTTAGTGCCTCCAATTATGCTAGATATTCTAAGCTGATCACCGCCGCAAAAGAACAGGCAGCTATAATCCATAATTCTTTCTATAGTTCCATGTATATCAGAGGTTTTTCTGCCACAAATATTTATAGAGTCAACTTCATTAACTCCCATATCTTTAAATAACTTCTCATATTCTTGTCCTACTTCCTCTGGAAGCTTTGTAGCAGTGGTCACTATTCCTATTTTTGCCTCTTTGCCTCCAGCTAACTTCACTACTTCCTTTAAAATCTTTTTGTCACTTTTTTTATCCTCGCCCCCACCAATTATAATCAGCTTAAAATTTTTGCTTTCATCCATTCTTCTATATCTCCACCTTTCGATGAACTTATTTTTTGCAAATGTGCTTTTTATATGCCTTTATATGAAAAAATGAACATGTCAAATAATTCATAAAATTTTTATAAAGCCTAATTAATATTATTGACAGTTTTTCTTTAATTTTTATCTTGCTGACAAAAAATATTTTCACATTTTCAATACAGTGGTAAATGTTTAGTACAAAACATATAATAGGATAACTTACTAAAACTAATTGGTGCTTTTATGTTATAATATATAGGGTAACAAAGACTTTTTTTGTTTCATGGAGGTCAAAATTGTTAAGAACTATTGCATGGTATTTAAATTTTACTATCAGCTTAATCTTTAAAGTTCCACAAATGTATAAGGTAATAAGCTTAAAAAAAGCAGGAAAGCTAGATGAGGTTGAAGCATATATACATAAGACAGCTACAAAGTGGGCTATGTCTCAGGTAAAAATGAGTGGCGCCAAGGTTAAGGTTTTCGGCGAAGAAAATATTCCAAGGGATATACCTGTACTATTTGTCAGCAATCATCAAAGCAATTTTGATATAGCGTTATTTATGAGCTATATCAACAAGCCAAAGGGCTATATATCAAAGATTGAAATGAAAAAGCTTCCCATTATAAATACTTGGATGGGCTATATGAATTGTGTTTTTATGGAAAGAGGAAATCTTAGAAAAGCTGCAAAAGCAATATCTGAAGGTATAAGAATACTTAAAGGCGGTTATTCGCTGGTACTATTTCCAGAAGGTACGAGAAGCAAAGGTGATAATATGAATGAATTTAAGGCTGGAGGCTTTAAGCTAGCAACCAAGTCAAAGGTTCCCATAGTTCCTGTTACTATAAAAGGCTCTTACAAGCTTATGGAGGCAAATAATAGTAAAATAAAGCCTGCTGAGGTGGAAATGTATATTCATCCCATGATAGAGACCTCGGAGCTTACAAGAGAAGAAGAAACAACACTATCTGAGCGAGTAAAAGCAGTAATTGAAAGTAAGCTATAAAAAATCACTATTGTCTAATTCTAGGCAATAGTGATTTTTTTATTTAGCTTTTTATACTAATATCAATGTACTGCTCGTATCATAATCTATAAAAATACAGAAATATAGAAAAGCAGTAATAATATATTACTTGTATATGGTTTTTTATTGAAATATTTAAAAATTCTTGATATACTAAATGTCAATATGTGTTATAATTGGAAATTGGGGTGGATATATGAAATTATTTGAAAATGATGTAAAAATATTAACAGAGGGTCAGCTGCTAAGAAAATCAATACTTAAAATGTTTCCTAATATGAATAAGGATGAAGCCATATTAGAGTATGCGAATTTAGCAGATCGTAGCCCTGAGTCTGTTGCTAGATATAGCCGTAGCAGGATTATAGAATCAAAATCCTTCAAATTGAAGGCATATTTTTTATCTGGTGCAGAATTTCCAAATAGAGAAGAACAAATTACTGAATATATTGAAAGCATTTATAATGATATAAATGAATATAATGCCGAAGAAGATATAAAAGTTTTTGAGAAGCTTCGAGATATTTGTATAAAAAATAATTATAACAAGCAATTAGCAAGGTTATATTGGTGTATGGGTAAATATTACAACATAATAAGTAAATCCAATATTTCAGTAGAATACTATAAGTTAGCAATAAACATGTATGACAATATAGATGATATGATTAGCAAGACAATGGTCAAGACCGATTTGGGATTAATATATTTATTAATAGGAGAATGCTCAAACGCAATAGGCAGCTACGAAAGCATACTTGCTGATGAATATAGCTGTCGTTTGCTGGAACAGAAGGATTTATTCTTTATCTATTATAGACTGGGAATTGCTTTCATTGATAATGATGAGAACAACAAAGCAAGGAGAATATTAGAGAAGTCTTTGACTTATGCTGTTGATAATGTAGTGAAAGGACATATATTAAAGAACATTGGTATATCATATAAAAAACAGAAACAGTATAAAAAGGCTCTTGAATATTGTAATCAGGCATTAGAATGCTTTGACATCTCAGATAGTAAAAATATAAGCATAGTAAAAAACAATATTGCAATGCTTTATCTTACACAAGGAAAGCTAAATGATGCTTTAGATAATATAAAAATGGCTATGGATATGTTGAATGATAATAAAGAGTTAGGATTAATGTACAACTATTTAGATACTTATACATTAATCATGATACGACTTGGAGAACCAATGGAAGCTTTTGAGCTTTTACTAGATTTAACAGAACACACATCTGATTATATACGATATAAGAAAAACATATTACAGGGAATAAAAACATTATTAGATTATAGTATAAATTATAAATATGATAATATATTATTAAGAATACAAAATATAATAGTAAAATTAATTAAAAAGAATGAAAGCTATCAGGAATTTACCTTACATTTAAAAGCTTATCTAGGAGACATATATTATTCTAATTACATAAATGAGGAGGTATAGTATGAAGAAGATATTAGTAATATTAATTTGCTTAGGATTATTAATGACTAGTACACTTACTGTATTTGCAGGTGATGAAACATATCCATTTAGTAAAACAAGTATAATACATAATATATAAAATGGAGGCATAGTATGAAGAAGATATTAGTAATATTGATTTGCATAGGAATATTGATGACTAGTGCCCTTACCGTATTTGCAGGTGATGAAACACATCCATTTAGTAAAACAAGTATAATACATAATATATAAAAATAACCAATGAAAATATAGTGCGACTTAGTAATAAACTAGGTCGCATTTTCATTTTATTGTTTGAACTTCTCTTATAGGGTGTAGATGAATCTATACTTTTACTTTTAAAGCAAAGAAAAAGAACTTAATAACATACATTAAGTTCTTAAGTTCTTTCACACTAAGAAAACGGTAAAATAATTATGGCACATGCTCCATAGAACAGGATGATAAAAATCAGAGGTGATATCATAGCCAACATAGTAATTGCCACAGCTTTATAGCCTTTTCTGAAGAATTTTACCACCAAGAAAGCAAACAAAGCTATTACTATAATCGACATAATTGCTATAAGAATCATACTTCCTGTTATATAAAAAGTTCCTATTGCTAAAGCATAAGATAATAAAGCTATACCAAAACCGATTAAAATCTGTATAATCGTACTAGGATTATTCTGATTGTTGTTCACAGCACTCATCCTTCTTTCTAAATATTAGTTTAAATATTTCCTTTCGGTTAATATATACCAAGCTTATAATGCATAATAGTTGAAAGTCCGTTAGCCCTAAGAAGGAAACCTTCTCTACTCTGATAAACTCTAACAAAAATCGAAAGCTCATATAACTATTTAAGAAAGTCCTAAACAGCTCTCCTGGTTTTATAGCTTGCTTCTTTTTCCAAACCAAGAAGACTACCAATAATATGTCAAATATAATCTCGTAAACCTGAGTAGGATGTCTAAGTATATGATCACCAAAATCTACTCCCCATAGCAGTCCCGTTGGCTTTCCATAGCAACAGCCTCTAAGCAGGCATCCAACACGACCTACCGCCATAGCTATTGCAACAGGTATGGCAATCTGATTACCCAGCCTTTCCTTGATACCAAACACTTTTTTAGCCAAAAATGTTCCTGCCGCACCTCCTATCAGTCCGCCAACTATAGTTCTTCCTGATAATAGTATATTTATATTTTGTGGGTTTGAATTCAATTCCTGCCAATAAATAAATATTAGTGGAAGCTTAGCCCCTATCGCACCTCCAAAGATTGCAAAAATAGCAATGTATAATGCATTGGAATTCTTTATACCATCCCTTCTTAGCTGCCATATATAGACGCCGATACCTATAATAAAGGCTAACATAAGAAATACAGGATAAGCTTCTATAGGAAATTTACCAATATAGAATAATACAGGCTTTAAGCCCCATGTTTCATTTAGCATAATACCTCCTTTGCAAGCTTAATTGCTTTGATATTTCTTAACCTTATTGCCTACTCTACAGCACTGTCCATTTGGGTTATTGAGGCAAGAATATAGCTTCATCGCACCGCAATATCCCATAGCTCCCGAGGTTTTAAGCAGAGCCAATATGCCTGTAATTATCCAGCCCGTAAGAGGATTTACAAAATATAAAAATGCTAAGGCAAGTCCAGAGAATACAGCTCCTACTATGTGTGCAAACCGTACTGCCTGTTCATCTAGTACAAGCCTCTTAGAGCTGATTAGTTTATCTATAGTGAAGGTATATAGCAATACTAAGGGTGCTCTTTTCACCTTAAATATTGCTGATAAAACTAGTATAGCAAAGCATATAGCTACCAAAAGCTTGCTCTGCATAGCAATGGAAAGCCATAACAAGGCTGCGACTCCATATTTGCAGAAATTAAAAGCCCCATTTGACACCTCTACGGGTCTGTATTCCTTCATCTTCAATCACCCTTCCTTACTCTTATAATAGGAAAAAGCATTCCTGTCCTTCGCCTGTATTCCTCATAATCTGGAAACCGTTGCAAGAGTAAAGTCTCCTCCTGCTTAGCACGATAGTACATAAAAGGTATAAATACTATGCTGACTGCTGCAAAGGCTAGGATATTCCTGTAAACCAAGCAGCCTCCATAAAACATCAGTATTATTGATGCATAAAGTGGATGTCGTACTATCCTGTACATCCCTTTTTGCACTAGAGTTTGCTCTTTATAAATCTTTATTTGGTTAGCCCAATTATTCCCTAGATTAAATCTTCCTTTAATATTAGCAATACAACCTATGATTATCATTGCTGTGCCTAAAATCATCATGATCTGTGTGATAAGCTGTGATTCTAGGTCTAATGTCCCTGCCTTGCTTACTAAGATAAAATAATAGACAATGAAAAAAAATGTCATAGTGCCTGTTTCCACTATAGACTTTCTTTCCTTCTGCACATTATGACTTCGTGAAAATAACATAAAGTCAATAAATACAGATAAGAACAACGCCAATACGCAGAATGATATAATGGCCTGGATAATTAAGTTAAATAGATTCTGACTTAGTATTTCTGCCATAGTCTCTATCCCTTCCTGTGAATTGTATTATAAGCAGAAAAAGGTATCTTCCTAAGGTCCTGAGTTATTACATGAACACATTCCTTCTGCATGGATTTCATGTCAAAATTATAAGCATCTAAGAAAGAGCTTACGCTGATACGAAAGGTGTTCTGGTCAACATACTCCATCTTCTGCTTCTTTGATTTTTTAAAGAAGTCAAAGGGCATAATTTGCTTAAAATCATTTAAAAACTTAAAGCAGTCACAGGTAGTATTTATGTCTAATAAGCTTTTGCCTACATTTTTCATAGCATCTTCAATAGTATATACAAATGTGTTGTTTATTAAGTGTAAATATTCCTGTATCCTTGCATCCCTTGTAATAGGTACAAAACCACCCTTAGAAGACCTGTACATATACGTTATTGCTACTCTCTCAACATTGCAGGGCAAAGGAATAAAATCACCCATCTTCAGCATTCCGCTTGTTTGTTGTTCCAGTCTCTTTAATATTCCTGACAAAGTTACCCTGTTTTGCCCTACAGTCTGATTTATCCTCCCAAAGAAGGAGACCGGCTGATAATTAATGCCCCTGACATAAGGCTGCTTCAAACCATAGGAAAATATAGCTCCTACCTCATCATCATTTATCCCTGTAGATATGGTAGCTACAAGCGTCGTAGGTATCTTATAGCTTGCAAGCTTATCAATAGCTTTTTGCTTCATAGGAAACACATCCGCTCCCCTTAGCTGCTTATATGTAGAAGCTTTAAAACCATCAAACTGGAGATATACCTCAAAGCCTCCCACGAACTGCGAAAGCTCCCTGACAAACTCTTCATCCTCAGCAATTCTTATGCCGTTGGTATTTAGCATGACATACTTAAATTTCTTAGCTTTAGCCATTTTTAATATTTCTATTATGTCAGGATGTATAGTAGGCTCTCCCCCGCTTATCTGTAGTATTTCTGCCTTCCCTCCCTCAGAGTCCTGAAAGAAGTCCATCATTTTCTCTATATTATCTAAAGTCAAAAACTCTCCTTCTCCTGCGTCTGCATAGCAGAGAGGACAGTTTAAATTGCACTTGTTTGTGACTTCAATTAGACCTATGCATGCATGTTGGTCATGCTGAGGACAAGTGCCACAATCAAAGGGGCAGCCCTTTTCAACCTTAGTATGTACCTTCATAGGAGTACCGGGTTTATCGTACAATCTCTTTTTTAAATGGTATTCAGCGTCTTCTTCAAGCAGCTCTATCTGCTCTCCGTGGGTCTTGCAATATTTTAGCAGGTACACTTTTTTATCCTTGATTATGACCTTTGCAGGAACTACTTCTAAGCATGTAGGGCAAAGGCTGTTTGTAAATTCATGAAAGATGTAATCTCTATTTATATTTGTCAAAGCATGTACCTCACAAAATTTAATTTTAATATGACATTTTATATTATTATAACATACTACCTTGCCACTAAGTACCTTAGAAGACAAAACACACAAGAATGGAAAGAGTCATGAGTTTTTGCAGCCACCTCTATTGAAAATATTAAATTTGTCTTATATGCAAGCTGGATTAATTTAGTATAATATATATATATCGAATTGAAAGGTATTCTAGTAAGGATGAAGCATTAAAATATATTTATGTTATATGTTTCATGCTAAACATTTTTCATTCTTTAAATAGCACGAAATCGTTTTCCGCTGTTGATAAATCGCACAAAACACAGATTTACTTAATGTAAAAACTTTAGTGCGATTTATATAGAAT
>JBAVGO010000143.1:0-24332 GCA_049684915.1 Lutisporaceae bacterium
CATGACAAAACCCCCCTATATTTATTGTGTGGTAACTTTATTTTATCGGAGTTTTCGTTCATGCTCTACTTTTTTTGCTAAAAAATAAATGTTGGAGCTTTTATACCCCAACATTTATTATAGAACCTTTTTATGTTACATATTTTTCCTTGTGCTACATGTCAAAACGTATTACAATGATGATGATTTACCTTATATGTAAATAATGGGTCAGCAAGGTGTTGGCTATTCCAAAGAACGCTGAAAAACCAAAGATTGGCAGATATAAAGCAAATAAAAAACTACATGCAGAATAAATTTTAATGTGAATAACTAAGTTTGGACATAAATAGGCGGTGAATGATCAATGCAATTACATACATTTAAAATAATGAAATGCCTTCATGTGGGTAGGTCTACGGATACTCTTAGCTTAAGGGCGATATCAAAGAAAAATCTGCCATATTTTATTGGCTGGATTGCCATTTTTATATGGCTTTATTCTTATTTTTTGCCAATGGGTGGATTTAAGTTTGAAAGCAAATTATACTATGACAATACAGGTAATTTACCGATTTACCCCTACATTTGGTTGATTGCATGTTGCATGATTACCGTTTTTTTTGATGGAAAGAAATTTGTTCCTAAGACATTTTATAGTGTTATAACCGCGTCTGCCTGCTTTATTCTGATACGGTATACGGGTGTGAGTATAATTTCTAAAGGAATGATGTTTATTGCAATCGCTTGTATCGGGCATATTTTCGCTTCAAACATCTATGCGTTTTTTATGGTACTCAACAACTCGGAAAAATTTTATTCCATGATATTAGCGGTATTGCTGCCCAAAGTATTAATGTTTGTCAAACCAGTATTGATTCAAACCCACTATGTGATTAATCCACCTGACATGATTATTATAGTTATTATCATTATTTTAGCTGTCTGCTCGTATTTTTATAAATATAACATAGATGAAATGCCCAACAACACTAAGATAAAAGCACCATCAAAAGCTTATTCCTTAATGCCGTTGGTATTTGTGGTGCTTGCTCTTAATGACGTAATAGCTCCGACCTCCTTGCATCAAATTTCTGACTTATCCAAAAGTCAAATTGAAAGCTATTATTTCTTTGGTATTTTGATTGGAATTGTTGGTGTCATCCTTTTGCAAAAGCGCTTCTTAATTAATATTTGCAATATGCTGAATATTTCTTTTGCACTACTGGCTATTGGATTTGTTGTTAATATTATCAGTATCCAAGACAGTACTGCTGGGCTTGTTTCCGCCTTTTGTTTCGGGAGCTCCTACGCCATTGGCTTTGTAAACATCTATTATCTTGCTGGATTTATGGCAAAAAAGTTTCAGAGCGTCACATTTTACAGGGTGGGTATAGGACTATCTACCCTATACTACTTTGTTGCTTTTATTGTTCTGGAGGTGTTTAAAGACAGTGAGATATTAGCACCACCGACATTTATGGCATTTATTTCTATTTGTATTGTGATACTCTTTTTTATCCTGTCTCCTTTCTTTATCAAGATTCTATATTCAGGGGAATGGATTGATGATACCTATCGTTTGGATGTGACAAAGTGTTCTCGTTTAGAAGCAAGGCTTAAGGATTATAAATTAACCCCTGCCGAAATTGAGGTTTGTAGGTTGCTTTTGGACGGATGTACCCTGCGGCAGATTGCCGGTGTGCAGTCTAAGGCATATCCCACCATCAACACCTATTGCACATCCATATACCGAAAGCTGAATATAAATAGCCGCACAGAATTGCTTTTGATATTGCAGGACTATATGGAAAAATAAGAAATCATGCAAAAACGCCCTCTCATTAGAACTAATGAGAGGGCGTTTTTGCATACATCACGTGAACTACTGAATAGACAACTGAAATTTCTTAGGTGAAAATGTAAGTATCGCCAAAGAACTGCGGCAAGGAGATGATTGGATTGGGGTAATGGACAAAATCAGAAATCTTTTTTCAAATTCAAAATCAATATCCAGTACAGATGAAATATTGGCAGTAGAGACGCTCGTTCCAAGCATTAATACCCAATATGGGAAAGAGCTAAATATTAGCAAAGAAGAAAAGTCAAGACTTGCGGAAAGTCTTACGCCACGGGAAAGAGATACTTATCTGCTTCTGTTGGAGGGATATACCCTTAAGGAAACTGCTAAGCAACTTAGTATTGGATATTCAACAGCCAATACCTATCAAACAGCCGTCTATAGAAAGCTTCATATAAACTCCCGTGCGGAGCTGATTATTAACTACCGGGATATTCGATAAAATCCAAATTTCTGCCGCTATTCCCGATGGTTGGAAACGATGTGTATTCAATTACCTTTGGCAATTTGGCGGAGAGCTTTGACAGTCTTTCTGCTGATTATGAAACAATATTAACTAAAATCAAATTTGAATAGGAGGAATTTATTATGAAACGCAAATTATTTACTTGTTTATTAGCCTTCGTTCTGCTTGTTGGATTATTGCCGATGAGTGCATTGACCACATTGCCGGAGGGAGTTCCGAGCAAGCTAGATGCTCCCGCTGTTGATAATATTGAGCTTACAAAAGATAATAGCGGCGAGCCGTTTTTCCGATTTGAAGTAAAAATTCCACAAAGTGTTTTGGACTTAGACGAAATCCGACCAACAGACGGCTATGTCATTATCGACTACTATTGCAAAATTGACGATGGCGACTGGGAAAAGGCAGACGGTGGATATATGGACAATCTTGTTTCTGAACCTGAAAACAAGGTTCCTGGCAAGATAAATACTTTTTACGCATATGCATATCCTATTGATGAAGGCGGTTTACAGACTGTAGATATTAAGGAACATACTTATTACTACAAAGCTCAACTCTTTTATCAATACTATTATGGCGAAGATTCCGGCGAATGGGATTATATTTATTCCGACTTTTCAAGTGAAGTATCCATGGGCTCTGGAAGTTTTTATTCAGACGCAAGTGAATGGTCGAAGCCAGAATTGCAAAGGGCATCCGACTTGGGTCTTATCCCTGATATACTTAATGACGCTGATATGACAAAGCCTATTACAAGAGAGGAATTTTGCGAGCTTGCTGTATTGCTTTATGAAAAAGTGACGAGCAAGTCAACTGAGCCTGTATCCCCCAACCCATTTACAGATACGACAAACTCACAGATTTTAAAGGCATTTAAGCTTGGCATTACAGCTGGAACATCTACTACCACTTTTTCACCCAGGGTGCTGATTAACAGAGAGCAATGTGCTGCAATGTTATTTAGGGCAATTAAGGCAATCAAGCCAGATGGAGATTATAGTATTGCAGGGGTCAAGGATTTCCCTGACCAGAAGTATATTTCCACTTGGGCGGTTGATGCCACCAAATATATGTTGAAAACAGGAATTATTACAGGAGATGCACAAGGTAATTTTATGCCGAAAGCAACCACTACTGCACAGCAAGCAGCAGGCTACGGAATGGCTACAAGGGAACAAGCCATTGCTTTGACTGTAAGAACATATGATAAAACAAAATAACTTATGAGTTATATGGGGCATTGAAATCAATGCCCCATACAAAATTGACTGTAGGATGAATAACCTTTGTAGATTTTATATAATGATAGATGCTGATTTTTATGAATACTTTTTAAGGGGTTGAAATGTTGAAAAAATATATATGTGCTGTTTTAATGGCTTCGATGCTATTGACGCTTTGTTCGTGCAACAGTGCACAGCCTGAGCTTGATAAGGCAGATGAGAAAAATCAGATAGAATATATTGAACAGCAAGAGGCAGTTTTTGAAGATGTAAATGCACAAAATGAGAAAACGTCCTATTTTTCGTTGGGAAATGCGGCTTTGACGCTGGATAAAAATCGAAAGGTAGTTGTTGAATATAAGCCATTTGGCGGAGCGGTTTCTATAGAGTTGAAAGATGAATCGGGCAATACATGGAGGCTGGACATTCCTGAAAATGCACTTCCTTACGGTGAAACAATCACCATGCAGCTTACAGAAAATATTGAAGCCGATATGCTTTCGGGAAAACCGCAGACCGGTATTATTCTGCAACCAGAAGGCTTGCAATTCACTAAGCCCGCCATGCTGACTGTGACAGGTGCAAAGGAGCAAACCTGTCTCTTTTTTGGAACAAGTGAAGGAAAAGAACTGAATTTTTTCCAATCAACGGTTGAAAAGAACGTACTCGTGGCTGAGGTCTGGCATTTTTCCAGCTATATCGAGTATACACCCACACCAGGGATGCAGATTGAGGAGTTGGCTGGTTTGGCAAAGGATGCTTACAACAAAACCCTTGAAGAGGTGAAGGTCTTACTAAAAACTCCGATTTCCCTACCACCCATACCGCCGAATTATACTTTTATGTGTGAAGACAAAGATGGAGCGAACGCATCTTCGACAAGAAATAGGGCACTTGATATGTATATTGCCCGCGTGCTGCTACCGGAAAAAGATCTTATTAAAAAGCTGCTTGGGGCATCCCGAGAAGTCTCAACTCTTGGTGGAGAAACAGGGGGCTTTTACTATGCTGGGCTTTTACAGATGAGAAACTTAAAAAAAGTAGATAAGCTAATCCGTACCTACAAAAATGATGTTGACAAGCTGGTTCCAGTCATGAATGTAACGCTGAATGTTATAAGAGAAGCAGAGATACTTGGGCTTGACGTACCCACCCAGTCTTATCTGAACACTCTTTCCGACTGGATGGTTCGGGCCGCAGACGAGCAGCTCCGAAAGATTAGGGAGGAACATGGCTATAAGGCAATGGGAGCGGCAGTAGCATTGATACAGGGTAGCCAAATCATTTCAAGCGATTTTAAACTGTCTTCAGAGTATTCTAAAAAATTCCTGGAAAAGCTCAAGGATGCCTTGACCTTCACCGTGACTTACGACGTTTCCTTGTTTTCAGGAATATCAAACCAAAAAATGACGCTGTCGGGAGAAGTCGAGCTGTCATGGTTGGACGAAAATAACCAAAACAGCTATACTGGCACGGGTGAGGGAAAATATTTGACCTATACGCACAGTGGTCCATGGAATACGACCATTGATTTCCCAAATACCTATCCGGTCACGGTAAAGTTTTTGGATTTCTCTCCCTGCAACAGCGAAACAGTTGACGTACAGGTGGACACAATCGGTGCGAAAACCGAGGTGTGGTATAATCCTGCAATTGATGAAAGGTCATCTGCTGAATACGTATTTGTAAATTTTATAGCTGATGAATTATTCAAGGAGTACAAGAGTGAATCGGGAGGGTATGTTTTCAAGCTGCCTTTCAAAAATGGAAGTGTCATCATGGGTTCAGAGGGTTTTACAAAGACTGATACGATAAACTATCAGGAGGATGGCAATGCAAACGGTTCAATCACTTATGTGATTGAAATAAAACACACGCCAAGGTAATTGATTGATTAAGATAACCAATGAATCAACAAGATTGCAAGCCGAAAGGAGATGACAGAATTGTTTAATCGAAAGAGTCAATGCAGGATTATCACTATTATAGTATGCACTTTACTTATTCTTGTGGGATGCAGTAAAATCGATGGTACACTGCCACCTGATGAAAAAAACGGCACCCCTGTCCAAGGAAAAGAGTCACAGGAAAAGAAATTTTGGCTGATAAAGATTGATCAAAAGAATAATGAACCTTTTATGGGCAGCTTAGGAGACAATTCGATTCCTGCGGAAAATACCATGCATTTCATAGCGATGAATGACAGCGAATCACCTTATGAAGGAGTGTTCCGCGGGTATGCAGATATTGAAAGCTTTACGGATTTGAAAGAAGCTCTTGGGGTAGACAATACAGAGTATTTGAACATAAGTGCTAAGCATACGGCCGAGACCTTTACTTTTAATTTGACTCCCACAGAATTGGCTTCGCTTACAAAAGATGAAAAAGCTAATCCTCTTCTTGTAGAAGCATCTAAAGCAGATTTTCTTATGCCGACCAAGGGCGATAATCCAGCATCGGTGTTTGGATCTGTCCAAGGCTATAAGTTTAGTGAAAATAAAAAACTTGATTATTCTTTAACCTGCACCTTAACACAGCTCAATGGCATAATCGAACTGAAAACCGATATGTTCGGCTTGTTTACAGGAACAATAGTAAGAATGAACGAAGATGAATTGGAATTTGAACCAGCACCCCTCACTCCTTCCGTTTCACCTGAAGAGTTATTTAATAAAGTGAAGGAGAGCTTTCAGAAAGAATATAGTGACACAAACGATTGAAGTCTGTGTAAAATATTTGTGCGATGGTAAACCTAAACGTTTGAAAAGGACATTTGTCCTTTTCAAACGTTTATTTTGTTATATATTATAAATATATAACAAAACCAAAAATGAGGGGAATAAATATGATATTTTGCCAATGTAACTTTTTTTCAAAAGTTCTTAAAAATCATATCAATGTGAATGTACTAATACCTTCGTTGCCAGATAACGATTGTTTGCATGCTTCTTATGATGAGATCTATCCTAAGAGAAAGAAGTTTAAGACGCTATATTTACTTCATGGTGCGTTGGATGACTATTCTTGTTGGCTGAGGCACACCTCGATTGAACGCTATGCAGAGGAAAAAAACTTAGCAGTGGTAATGCCTTCGGGGCAAAATGGATTTTACTCCAATGCTTTGTTTGGTCTAGATTATTTTGATTTTGTGACTGAGGAGTTGCCCCGCTTTATACAAGGAACCTTCCCCTTATCCGACAAAAGAGAAGATAATTTCATTGCGGGTCCGTCTATGGGAGGTTATGGTGCATCAAAATGTGCATTGAGCAAACCTTGGCAATATGGTGCCTTTGCAGATTTATCCGGTGCAGTTGATCCGTGCAATCTAGAAGGAAAGATGAAAGAGATGGGCTTTGACTTCTTCCGCTACGACCTTATATTTGGTGGTTCTGATAAGGTGGCAGGTACCAAGGATGACCTTTATCTATTGGCACAGGAGCTGAAAGATAGCGAGTATAAACCAAAAGCTTACATTGCTTGTGCGTTGGAGGATGTTGCAAATTATGGCATGAATGTACGACTGAAGAATGTGCTGGAAGAATCAGGCGTCGAGGTGTTTTTTGAGGATGGGCACGGTGGACATGATTGGAAGTATTGGGATACGTGTATTGAACATGTTATAAACTGGCTTCCTTTATAAAATAAAATAATTAATAATAAAAAAACAATCGGATGGCTAAAAAGCTCGCCGATTGTTTTTTGTGGTTATTTGGATTGATCTTTTTTGATAATAGCACGAAGTGCTTCGATAGCTGTCTCGATTGCTGGAGCAGTATCCGAAACTCGAGTAGGCTCAATGCCGAGCAAGGCTTCACGTTCGCGATTACGGCAAAGCAGAAGTACGGATGCACATCTTACGCGCAATGTGGAAGCCACAACAAACAAGGTAGCAGATTCCATCTCAGAACCCAGAGCACCTGCAAGCTTCCATGCATTCCATTTTTGCAGAAGCTCATACCCTGCAGGCATACGTTCTGGCTCGTGCTGTCCATAGTAGCTGTCTTTGCACTCTACAATGCCCATGTGATGAGGCTTGCACAGCTTGGTTGCAGCGGTATCTAGGGCACTAATCAGCTCGTAGTTTGCTACGGCAGGGAACTCTATTGGCACATATTCACGGCCTGTACCATCTTTACGGATTGCACCTGTCGGAATTATTAAGTCACCGGGAACCAGGCTGTTATCTATGCCACCACAGGTACCGACACGGATAAAAGTATCAGCACCTATCTTGGTCAGTTCCTCCATTGCAATGGAGGCGGAGGGACCACCGATGCCAGTAGAGGTCACGCTTACCTTTACGCCATCCAAATATCCGGTATAGGTTGTGTACTCTCGATATGTAGTAACTAGCTTTGCATCGTCAAGATAGGCAGCAATCTTCTGCACTCGTCCAGGATCACCAGGAAGAATGACATATTTGCCAACATCGCCCTCTGCACAATTAATATGGTGCATTAGTATTTTTTCCATACTTACCTCGTTTCTCCGACGTAGAAAGAGAAATTTGTTAACGCCTCTCGCCACCCCGCCGGATAATGGAGAAAGACTTTTACAAAATCAGCATTATAAATAACGCCTAGTAATATTTTGTAACCTTATATTTATTATAGCACAGCTCTTTTTATTTTCAAGATTTGTAATATCATTTTATAAAATTGTAATATGATTAACATGAACAATTTGTCATATATATTTTCATATAAACTGTTGACTTTGAATTTTCTGTAAATTATAATGAGACTATAGAAGGGGAAAAGGAGAATCTAATGAAATTACATAGCGAAATGTTCGGAATGTGTGGGTGGGGAGGTGAACTAAAAAAATTAGCAATTGATATATTTGTAATATCATTTGGATTAATTGTATCATCATTTGGCACTGCGTTGTTCTATGCAGCAAGTTTGGGTTCTTCTCCAATGGCAACTTTCAGCGATGGACTGCACAACATTTTAAATATTTCCTATGGCTCAGCAAACACCCTAGCAAATGCTGTACTTTTGATTTCACTACTCTTTATTAAGAGGAAATACATAAATGTTGGGACAATACTGTGTGTATTCACCATTGGACCATTTGTAAATATTTTTGGTAATATGCTTGAAAATCTCTCGATTTATGAAGGGGCGTTTCTGTTAAGGATTATCTGTGTTTTGGCAGGTACTATTATGATGGGATTAGGTATTGGGCTTTACGTTGCTGTCGAGAGAGGATATGGTCCGCTAGAAGCTTTGGTAAAACTGCTTTGTCAAAGTAAAGGCTTATCTTATACAAAAGCAAAGATGATTCAGGATGCTATTTTGGTTGTGTGTGGTATTCTGCTAAAAGCAAAATGGGGAGTTGGCACTTTAATTGCAGTATTTTTAACAGGTCCGATTCTACAATGGTCAATTAAGTTTTTTACATCAAAGTTGAATAATTATAGGCAGATCAAAGAAATCTGAAATACTTTTATCACTGCGTAGCAGGGTAATTATATAAAAAAGGGGAGAATGTTAAAATGAAAAAAATAATAGCCATTTTATTAATTCTAGTATTAGTAGTAGGAACATCCGTTGCCTGCACTAAACCTGCCGGAGAAACAAATGGTAACACAAACGAAGGTACAGCGGCAGGAGACGATATCGGAGTTGTTTTGATTGTTAACACAAACCTTGGTGACAAATCCTTCTGCGACCTTTCCAACGCTGGTTTGATAAAGGCTGCTAAAGACTTGGGCGTCCGTACAAAGGTTGTTGAACTGGGTGGTGATGCTACAAAGCAGATTCCAACTTTTACAGAATTTGCAGAAGATCCTGAATGGGATATCATTATTTCAGGCACATACAACGTAAAAGAGAGTCTGCAAACGGTTGCAGAACAATATCCAGACAAAAAGTTTATTTTATATGATGCAAAAGCAGATTACGATGATCTTGATCTTCCAAACGTATATTCCGTTGAACACAAGCAGAATGAGGGTTCATTCTTGGTTGGTGCTGCAGCAGCAATGCTGACAACCTCTGGCAGAGCGGGTACAAACGATAAGAACATCATCGGTTTTGTAGCAGGTGGTGAAAACACCTCTATTAACGATTTTATGGTGGGTTATATTCAAGGGGCTCAGTCGGTAGATGAGAACATCAAGGTGTTGATCTCCTACATTGGTGACTTCAAAGACTCTGCAAAGGGTAAAGAAATGGCTTTGGCTCAGATTAATCAGGGTGCGGATGTTGTATTCGCAGTAGCAGGCGGTGCAGGGCTTGGCGTATTAGATGCTGCAAAAGAAAAAGGCGTTTATTCAATCGGTGTTGATAAGGATCAAGCGGTAACATTTGAAGAAAGTAACCCTGAGCTTGCGAAAACAATTGCAACCTCTATGGTGAAGAAGGTAGACATGACTGTTTACAACGCTATTAAAGGTGCTGTAGAGGGTACACTTCCTTTTGGTAAATATGAGGCTGTGGGTCTTGCTGCAGGTTCTGTAGGTGCAGCGAAGAATAAGTACTACGATGAAATTTTTACTACTGATCAAAAAGCGAAAATAAGCGAATTAGAAAAGAAAATTACCTCAGGTGAGATTAAAGTACAAACAGCTATTGGCATGGACAATACAGAAACACAAAGAATTAAGGACAGTGTAAGACCTTAAGAACAAAGTTTTTATAAGTATAGGTTAGGTAATAAACTTTATGCCTAAGGTAAATGAACCTTGGGCATAAAGATATTTTCCGCCCGTGCGGATTTTAATACGGAGGCTATTTATGGTTAATAACATTCTGTCTATGGAGAACATCACCAAGGTATATGCAAACGGATTTGTCGCAAATAAAAATGTAAATCTATCGGTCAACGAAGGCGAAATTCATGCTCTTGTAGGAGAAAACGGTGCGGGAAAAAGTACATTAATGAAAGTCCTTTTTGGCGTAGAAAAGCCGGAAGAGGGCAGGATTATGCTAAGGGGCAAGGAGATACGCATTGAGAACCCAACAGTTGCCATTCATTATGAAATTGGTATGGTGCACCAGCATTTTATGTTAGTTCCTTCCCTTACAGTAGCCGAAAACATGGTTGTTGGTATGGAACCAAAGAAAAATGGCTTTTTCAGTATGGAAAAGGCTGTTCAGATTGCAAAAGAAGCATCTGAGAAATATAATTTAAAAATAGATCCTCTTGCGAAGGTAGCTGACCTGTCTGTCGGTTTGAAGCAAAAAGTTGAGATTTTAAAGGCATTGGTTCGAGGCGCTAAAATTCTAATATTGGATGAACCTACTGCAGTTTTAACTCCGCAGGAAACAAAAGAACTATTTGTTGAACTAAAAGGATTGAAAAAAGAAGGATATACAGTTATCTTCATCTCTCACAAGCTCAACGAGATTACCGAGCTTTGCGACCGTGTAACGGTTATGCGTGCGGGACGTACCATTGGTGTGGAGAAGATTGAAAATGTGACAGAAAGAGATATTTCCCGCATGATGGTCGGACGGGATATTATTTTGAATATAGAAAAAGACACAGCTAAACCAGGTGAGGCAATTGTAAACGTCAGTCATATCTCAAAAGTTGTAAATACAGGAAAAAAGGTACTGGATGATGTGAGTCTGTGCGTAAGAAGCGGTGAAATTTTGGGTGTTGCAGGCGTTGAAGGAAATGGACAGCGTGAAATTTCAGAGATTATTGCTGGAATGGACCACGTATTTGAGGGTACTGTTACTATTAATGGACAAGACACTAGAAAGCTGAGTATTCGCCAGATTCGTGAAGCCGGTGTTGCACATATTTCTGAGGATCGAATGACCTATGGCATCGTTGCTGATGGTTCTATTGCGGAAAATATAATTTCCGACCGTTATTACAAACTGGAGTACCAAAAGGGTCTGCTAATGAATTTTGATAAAATAAATCAGATAGCAGACCAATTGATCAAAGACTTTAATGTAAAGTGTGATGGAAAAGAGCAGCCAGTTCGTATGCTTTCTGGCGGTAATATGCAAAAAGTTGTTGCCGCACGCGAGTTTACATCAAAGGCTACACTAATTATTGCTAATCAGCCCACCAGAGGCATTGATGTCGGTGCCAGTGAATTCATTCGAAAAAAGCTAGTTGAGCTTCGAGATTTGGGTGCTGCTGTGCTGTTGATATCCGCCGACCTGAATGAGGTTATGGAGGTCAGTGACAGCTTGATTGTGATGAGCGAGGGCAAGATTGCAGCATACTTTGAAGATGCAAAACAGGTGACGGAAGATGAGCTTGGCGAGTATATGTTGGGTATTAAGCATATGACTACTGAGCAGATTAGGAGGGTAGCTGATGGCCAGTAAAAAAGATATAGAAAAGCAGTTTGATATGTTGCGTACACTGCTTGCAATTGTTATCGCACTCGTAATTGCGTTTGCAATAATTCTTTTAATCAGCGACAAACCTTTAGAAGCATTGACAGCATTTGTGTTTGGACCTCTTTCTACAATGCGTCGTATGGGCAACGTTATTGAGGTTATGACGCCGCTTTTATTTACTGGTGTTGCGGTCAGTATTATCTTTTCTGCAAATCAGACAAATATGGCAGTTGAGGGTGGTTTCTTTATCGGTGCAGTCGCAGCATCATTTGTTGCGTCACAAATTACGCTTCCGGTTGGAATACACATAATTGCAAGTGTTTTTGCAGGCGGTGTGTTCGGTGCTCTTGCATGTGCTGTTCCGGCAATTTTGTATATAAAATATAATGCAAAACCAGTTGTAAGTTCACTTATGATGAACTACTTCTGTCTATATATGGGGCTGTTTGTAATCAACAACATTATCCGAGACCCAGCAGCTGGTTATCTTGCTTCCTTTAAATTCGAAAAAACAGCACGTATGGCTAAGCTTTTAGGAGGCACAAATATTCATCTGGGTATTATCTTGGGCTTGATAATCGTAGTACTTGGTTATTTGTATCTTTACAAGAGCAAGTATGGTTATCAGATCCGCATGGTTGGTAAGAACGTGCACTTTGCAAACTATTCCGGTATGAATGTCAAAAATATTTTAATGAACGCACAACTGCTTGGCGGCTTTATTGCTGGTATGGGTGGTGCTGTTGAAGTGCTGGGTATGTATAACCGATTTCAATATCAGGGATTAACAAACCATGGCTTTGACGGAATTCTGGTTGGTATCATGGCGAAGTTTAATCCTAAGCTTGTGCCACTGTCAGCTCTATTCCTAGCATATGTGCGTGTTGGTGCGGATGTTATGGCAAGAACAAACGATATACCAATTGAGTTGGTTTCAGTTATACAAGCAATAATAATTATGCTAGTTGTTGCAGAACGCTTCCTATTTCACGTCAAGCATAAGAGAATTGTTGCCGCTTCTAGAAAAGAAATTCTAGAAAAGGGGGAATCGGTACATGAATAATTTACTATCTGCAATCTTTTCAGCCGACTTTATTTATTCCATTATTCGTGTGACCACTCCGTTACTGTTTGCAGGTCTTGCTGCACTTCTTGCCAATAAGGGTGGAGTGTTGCATATCGCTTTTGAGGGTATCATGCTAACGGCAGCTTTTTGTGGTGTTGTGGGCAGTGCATATTCACAGAATTTATTAATAGGTCTTCTTTCCGGAATGGCCGGAGGAATCTTGATTTCCGTTCTGATGGGTTATTTTAATCAAATTTTAAAAGCAAATGTTACCTTAACTGGTATTGCACTTAATACCTTTGCATCTGGTGGAAGCGTCTTTATGCTGTATGTTCTTGTAAACGACAAGGGTTTGTCCACTGCATTGAACAGTCTTACTTTTCCTGCTATAAATATTCCGATTGTTAAAGATATTCCGATTTTAGGAACTATTCTTTCGGGTCACAATGTTTTGACTTACATTAGCTTTCTGTGTGTGATTTTCGTTTCTGTTTTACTTTACAGAACCCCTCTTGGACTGAGAATCAGAACGGTGGGAGAGAGTGAGAACGCCGCGGCTTCCGTCGGTATCAATGTAATCAAAATCAAGTTTATAACCTTGATTATCAGCGGTGCCATTGCTTCGCTGGGCGGTATCTATATGTCGATGGGATATCTCTCGTGGTTTGCAAGAGACATGGTAGCGGGGCGTGGCTTTATGGGTATTGCAGCACAAAACCTCGGCGGTCAGCCAATCCCCACAATGATTGCATCCCTGGCATTTGGTATGGCCAACGCATTGTCCAATGTTTTGCAGACACTCAATGTTCCTGCAGAGTTTGTACAAGCAATTCCATATGTTGCAACGCTGATTGGTCTAGCTGCATACTCCAGTTCGGTAGGAAAGAACAAAAGCAAGAATAAAAACAAAAACAAAACAAAGTTTGAGCGAGATATCTGTTTGGTAAAACCTGAAACATTGAAAAAGTAGTTAAGTAATGATAATATAGAAAATATAGGTAAATTTAGGTGGTGTGAGAAGATGGCTTACAGTAATCAGGCATCCGATATGGTTTATGATTATATTATTGGAAAAATTAAAAACAAGATATGGCTGGCAGGGGAAAAAATCTCTACTGAAGCACAGCTGTGCGAAGAGCTGGGCGTAAGTAGGATTGCTGTACGTCAAGCTATTGAAAAGCTATCTGCACTTTCTTTGCTGAAAAAGAAACAGGGCTCAGGAACTTATGTGTCAGAGTTTGAAGACGCATTTCTTCTAGGAATGCCATTTTATGCAAGCACTAAGGAAAATGCTATTACCATATTGGAATTCCGTAGAATGTTTGACTCTTACAATGCGGAGCTTTTTGTTAGCAAGTGTAACGAAACAGATATTGTAAGTTTGGAAATGAACTATGAGAATATGAAAAATTCTTTTTCAAACATGAAAGAATTTCGTTATTACGACAATGAGTTTCACGATTTGATTGCAAAGGGTACGAGGAATGCAATCATTATCCAAATATCCAATGTATTTATGGATGTGCTGCGTGATCTACAGACTACACTTTATCAAAATGTAGGACCGGAGGATGCAATAGAGTATCATGGAATGATTCTTGACTGTATAAAGAAGAAAAATGCTGAATTAGCATCTATTTATTCCAGAATGCACATCGAAAATTCATTAAGGCAGATGTATAAAAAAATGAATGTAGAAACAGTAAAAGCATAAATTTTAAAAACGAATCCCACAGACGGTGTGTAGCTGCTTGTCTGTGGGATTCGTTTTTATATATCAAATTCACACGATAAGGACTCTGCAAAAGCCTCGCTTAGTAGCATAGTCAGAAAGCTCACTCATATACTTCATATCGGGTGCAGGAAAGTCTGAAAGTCGTCCCTTCACGCCGAATTTGCGGAATTTGATGAGCTTAAGCAACAGGTTTTGCACTGCGGGGAAACCAATTGTCTGTGCAATGCCATCAATTGTCGCTTTGCTATCTACTTCACCCTCAAGACATACAATACGAACCTCCGCTAGCTTATTGTGTGCAGAGAGATAGGCAAGATTCTGTTTAACAATTTGATTGTCAAAATCGGTTAGGGCAGTATATACCGAATTATCCCAAGATTTTACGTCCAGCATCACTCCGTCGCAAAGCTCCACAAGGACGGGGTATTTACTAAAATCTACCATGCCGTTTGAATCAATTAAACAGGTGAGACTTTGTTGCTTAACTATGTGGAAAAGCTCTGTTAGAAATTCAGGGTACAGCATACATTCGCCACCAGAGACAGTAATTCCTCGAATAAAGGGAATGCTTTTTTTTATCTCGTAAAAGACCTGTTCCGTATTCATCATTACAACCCTAGGAGACGCAAAATGCCTGCAAATGGTGATGCACTGGTCGCATTGTACACATTTAGCTTTATTCCAGTGTATCTGTCCTGCTTTCACAGAAAGTGCCGATTCGGGACAGCCTTTAACACACTCTCCGCAGGCGATACATATTTTTTGAGTTTCTGGGTTGTGGCAATAAGCACAGTGGATATTACAACCCTGAAAGAATATGGAAACCCTGTTCCCGGGACCGTCTACTACACTGAGGGGAAGTATTTTATTGACAGGTGCGGTAAACATATTAACTACGAACCTTTCTATCATGCAAACGATTAAGCTTATAATTACTGCTTCCGTTTTGAACTGTATCGTGCAGGACAACATCTCCACGATCATATTTTTCAATCTCACTGCGCTTCGCTAAATAACCAGTTATTCGAACCAAATCTCCATCTGCGGCATAAATCGCTATGTATTTATCACCGATAGAGAATGCACCCTTTACAATGTCCAGAATAGCGGCGGGATTATTTCTTGCAGTTGTATCAAAAGGGAATATATCCGAGCATCCTGTGGGGAAAAACTTATGGTAACGAGCAGAATGACGCAGGTGATCAAGTATATTGTCTGGCTCATCACCTACTACTATACGCACACCGCTGGTTACTCCAATATCTGTGGACAAGCCGGCCTGTGCATGAAGCAGAAAATGACCATCGGCTACCTCAGAATAAATTGCGTGGTAGCTTGCTGTAAAGTTCGAGATGATTTCCATAATTCTTTCCCCTAGATCATCTGCCTCCTCATCATGTGCGTAACGAAGCCCTTTGTCGGACAGTAATACGTTTACACAATCACAGAGACCTGCGACACCAAACATACCGAGAAAACGGTCACGTTCAATTAGTCCTTCCCTTACCAGGAAAGAGGACTCAAAAAAACCGGATTCCTCTACTAGAAAACGAACGCGCTCATTCATATACTCACCAAGTGCCTGTAGGCTATCCGGCAGTAGAACATTTAAAAAATGATCCACATCATCTGCCAACTTTGCAAGTCGAGGAAGAACAATACGGGAAAGAGTATAGGCACCGCCACGGATAGGGAGTATGTTGTAGCAGCTGGAGATGCCGTAATCGGAGTAGGTGTTCTTATGAGCTTTATGATTGCAAATAGCAGGGTTGGCACAGTATAGTGCACAGCGGATCGCAAGCTCAGCAAAATCATCTGGGGTGATATCAGGGTCATATTTTAATGTGAAGTTTGGCACAGCATTTTGTAGTTTCTGCTCAAGATTAAGCAGTAGACGCCCTGCACGGCTTGCCTCTGGACCGATATTTGCATGACAATAGGCATCTGCAATGGTACGGTCAAGATAGTTTAAAAATAGTGTTAGTTTTTTATTGGCTTCCTCATCAGAAACACCCTCTAAGAACGGGTCAATCAGCTTATCAAGGTTGCCAAGATAAACAGGCTTACTAGTGATGGAAGGAACATGGCAATATAAAATTTGAAGTGCGTTTAGCAGTTCATCTAAATCCTTCGGCGGATTTATTTTCAGAAACTCGCTACCTTGACTCACGAACTTTTCATAATCCACCATTACATATCGTGGACGATAGGGTGCATTCCCCTCGCCCATATCACACAAAGAACCTTTTTCAAAGTAGTATTGAAATCTCTCGGGAATATTCAGTACATTCAGAGTGTTCTCGGCAGCTCTTGCTAGTCCCAATACCTTCTGACCATAGGTGAGGTTTTTTGCAGTTAATGTTTGCAAAGTTTTGTTCATAATGACTCTCCTTATAATATTGATTATTCTAGCTTTTGTTCCACCAATTTGGTTAATTGTTTGTATTGTTTCTCGGAAATTATAATCATTCTTTTTTTAAGACTAATTAGATTTTCCTCCGTCAGTTTTTTAATACAGCGATTTACAGTTTTGACACAAAAGCCAATTTCGTCGCTGATTTGCTGTCGGGTGGTTTGTATTTGGCAAACTTTGTTGCTAGCCAGTTTCTCATAATATTCACAGAAATGAAGAATAAGGCGATCCCTGGCGGATAAAAAGAAAAAAAGGCGCTCGTTGCTTGCCTGTATAGTCAGCTTCCGTGCAATTATACAGGTACGAGAAAAAAGTGCTGCAACATCTTGCTGCATCCACTGTAAGAAAAATTCTCTGTTCATTGAAAGAAGCTTGCAGGGGGTGATGCTGGTCAAGGTACCACGATAATATTCACTGCCAGAAAAAGCCTCAAATTCACCAAAAATTTCTAATGGGGAAAAGCGTGCGAAGGCGTAAACTTCGCCTGAAGCCTTCTGGTTGATTACCTGAATGCTTCCACTTAAAAGTATATACACCTTATCCGCTGGGTATTTTTCGTGCACCAACACTTTTCTTGCAGGTATTTCAAGGTAATGAAGGTGCTGATACAGCGATTGTGGCATACTCGTAAACAATTGATTCAAGGCCAGCTGCTGATGATTGGGAAGCTGTTCAAATAATTGTTGTAAATTGAACATGATGTACTCCTTCTAAACAATAATATTTTATAATATTTATCATAACATAAATAGGACACATGTCCTATTAGATTAAAAGATAGGTAGTTCTATAGGAAAACTCAGCTGACATAAATAAAGCTTGTAAAGTCTTTTTGCCTCGAGTTTTATATTGGTATCGAAGTCTTGTTAAGTATTTGACATAATCCGATTGATAAATTTTAGAAATTCATGTAATATTATGGATGAATATGTAATCATGCATGAGCACATGTACGCATGATATAGGGGGGATAATATGAGAAAGCGAATTCCTAAACAAAGAGTAAAGCAAAGAATTAGAAACAAAAAGATAAGTAATAAAATTATATCAGCTATCGTAATTTGTTGTACAGTTGTAGCTTTGATAGTAGGTGGCACAAGTATTCTTAAAAGCAGCCAGCTCATTCAGAAAGAGGCTGAAGACAAGCTTCTGCTTCTGGTAGAAAATCAGGGAAATAAGTTTAATACTACAATTTCAGAGATTGAATCCTCAGTAAATGGACTTGCAACGGCAGGCACAACTATCTTTGACATAGAAGCTGCTAAAACAGATCCAAACTACATAATGTTATATCAGACAACACTAGAAAGCATGGTAAGTGATTATGCTAAAATTGCAAAAGGTGGAATGGGAGCTTACGTGTATATAAATCCTGAGCTTACTGGTGGATTATATGGAGCTTGGTTTTCTGATACGACAAATAATAAGATTTTTGAAAAACTGGAATTAGGAAGCATAGATGATTTCGTGCCTGGCAGTGAAGATATGGAATGGTATTATAATCCTATTGATGCAGGAAAAGCACTTTGGCTTGAGCCTTATACTGATCCTGATTTAAATGTTGAAATGATTTCGTATGTAGTCCCGATGTATAAAGACAATATCCTAGTGGGAGTCACCGGAATGGATATAAACTTTGAATTGTTTAAGAATGATATAAATTCTACAAGAGTATACGATACTGGCTATATTGCTTTGATGGATAAGGATTTTAATTTCTTAGTTTTTCCATCCTTTCTACAGGAAGAAAATTTAAACAATCAAGGAGCAGATGGAGAAAAGATTAATTTGGCAACAGAAGAAAATGGAGCTAGAAAGCATCTGACAGAGGAGATAAGCAAGGGTAATTCAGGCATCGTGCCCTATGAATATAATGGGATAAAGAAGATATTTGGATATACTCATCTGAGTAACGAAGATATACTTATGGTAGACGTACCTCTTGACCAATTACTAAAGGAAATGAATAGCATGATACTATTACTTGTTATATTAATAATTGGTGGTATAGTAGGATCTTCACTAATTGCTTTAGTAGTCGGAAAGGTTATATCCAAACCAATAATTAAACTAACTGAGCTAATACACAATACAGCTGATTTGGATTTAGCAGAAGATAAGAGCTTTGATTATCTCACAAAACAAAAGGATGAAACAGGTGTAATGGCAAAATCTGTTTCTGAAATGAGAGCACTTATGAGAGATATTGTTGGAAACATAATGAACCAAGCTTCTGCAACTTCTGAATATGCAAAGGAACTTGCAGTATCTGCAGGATTATCCTCAGATTCAATAAATGAAGTTTCCAGAGCTGCAGAGGATTTGAGCTTAGGAGCGACTAAGCAAGCAGAGAGTACCTTAGAAGGTGCTGAAAAACTTAACGATCTTGCATCAGAAATAGAATCCTCGGTACGGAGCTCTAACTCAGTAAGGGATTACGTAAATGAAACCAATAGAGTTAGCAAGAATGCCTTGGATGCAATGCAAAAGCTTCAAGTCCGATTTGAAGACAATAACAGAATAACTTCTGAAATTGGTAAGGATGTAAACACCTTAGCAAACAAGTCCAATGATATAAGTGAGATAATTAATGTAATAAAGGGTATTGCTGAGCAGACAAATCTCCTAGCCTTAAATGCGGCCATTGAGGCAGCAAGAGCAGGAGAACATGGAAAGGGCTTTGCAGTTGTTGCGGATGAAGTTCGTAAGCTTGCAGAGCAGACTTCAAAATCTGCTACTGAAGTTGAAGCGATAATAAAAGAAATTCAACGAGACATAAACGGAGCTAAAACAAAAATGGATATAGCAAGTGTTATTGTTAGCGAATCAAACAACGCTTTAACTACTACCGAAAGTTCTTTTGAGGTCATCGAAAAAGCGATTAGCAATACATTTGTACAAATTGAACAGCTGATAGGCAGTATCCAAAAGATTGATCAAAACAAGAATGCAGTAGTAACCTCGATATCAGAGACATCTCATATTTGTCAGGAATCTGCTGCTTCAACAGAAGAAGTATCCGCATCCTTAGAGAACCAGGCTTCGGTGATAGAAAATATATCCGAAACTGCAGAAAAGTTAAAATCAATTGCACAAGGTCTGCATGATGTAATACAGAAATTTAAAATTTAATAGATTACGTAAAAGGGTCTGTGGATTTAACCACAGATCCTTTTTTTATGGATTAAAAAGTGAATGAATTAATAAAACTTTGAGTTTGGTTTTAATATTTTCTAATAAAAAAGAATTATTTTGTACAAAATAAACAAGATACAAAATTATGCAAAAAAAATATTATGTTCAAACGGAGGGAGGCAAATAAATGGGTAAAACGGTCGAAATTCGCTGGCACGGACGTGGAGGGCAGGGTGCAAAGACGGCAGCACTACTGTTGGCGGATGCAGCATTTAATACAGGCAAATATATACAGGGCTTTCCTGAGTATGGGCCAGAAAGAATGGGAGCACCGATTACTGCTTACAATAGAATAAGTGATGATAAAATCCGTATTCATTCTAATATATATGAGCCGGATTACGTAGTAGTAGTTGATGAAACTCTTCTTACATCTATAGATGTAACTTCAGGACTTAAGGAAGCAGGTGCAATAATAATAAACACTGAGAAATCCCCTGATGAACTAAAGAAACATTTAAAGGGCTACAAAGGGAAAGTTTGCACTGTTGATGCAAGAAAAATTTCGGAGGAGACTCTAGGAAAATATTTTCCTAACACGCCTATGCTAGGTGCAGTAATAAAAGTAAGCAATGTAATGAGTGAAGAAGAATTTATGAATGATGCAAAAGCATCCTTTGCTCATAAATTTGCATCAAAGCCAGAAGTAATAGAAGGCAATTTGAAAGCAATACAAAGAGCGATTCAGGAGGTAAAAGGTATATGAGAGATAGAAAGTTAAATAAATCTATGCCTCTTGACATAAAATGGAAGGAAATAACTCCTGGCGGAATGATATTTGATGCAGGCAATTCAGAAGACTTTAAAACAGGAGACTGGAGATCCATGAAGCCTGTTTGGATAGTAGAGAAATGTACACAATGTATGCTCTGCCCGCCAACCTGTCCGGACAGTGCCATACCTGTAAAGGACAAGAAAAGATTGGATTATGATTATGACCATTGCAAGGGCTGTGGAGTATGTGTAAGAGTTTGTCCCTTTGATGCAATCGACTTTGTGAGAGAGGAGGAGTAAACATGGCGATTAGAGAAAGACTTTCGGGCAACGAAGCAATTGCTGTTGCCATGAGACAAATAAATCCAGACGTAGTAGCAGCTTTTCCAATAACTCCATCTACTGAAATACCACAATATTTTTCTCAATTTGTTGCAAATGGAAAAGTGGACACTGAGTTTGTGGCAGTTGAATCAGAACATAGTGCAATGTCAGCCTGTATTGGAGCACAAGCAGCAGGAGGAAGAACTATGACAGCAACCTCCGCAAATGGCATGGCACTTATGTGGGAAATGCTCTATATAGCAGCTTCATCAAGGCTTCCAATTACATTAGCATGTGTAAATAGAGCATTATCAGGACCTTTGAATATACACAATGATCATGGTGACTCCATGGGAGCAAGAGATTCAGGCTGGATACAGCTATACAGCGAAAATAATCAGGAGGCATATGACAACTTTATACAGGCTGTTAGAATTGGTGAGCATAGTGATGTAATACTGCCTGTAATGGTATGTCAAGATGGTTTTATAACCAGCCACGCAGTGGAAAATTTAGAGCTACTTGAAGATGATAAAGTAAAAGCATTTGTAGGTGAATATAAGCCAGAACATTATCTTTTGAACTCTAAAGAGCCGATAGCAGTAGGACCTTTGGATTTACCCAATTATTACTTTGAGCATAGAAGACAACAAGCGCAGGCGATGATAGACTCAAAAAAAGTAATACTGGAAGTAGCAAAGGAGTTTGAAAAGCTTACTGGAAGAAAATATGAGTTTTTTGAAAAATATAAGCTTGACGATGCAGAAATAGCAATTGTAATCATAAACTCAACTGCGGGTACAGCGAAGACTGTAATAGATGAGCTTAGAGAAAAAGGAATTAAGGCAGGCTTACTCAAAATTAGAGTTTTCAGACCATTTCCTGCTGACGAGATTGCAGAAGCACTTAAGCATATAAAAGCATTAGCTATTATGGATAAGGCAGAAGCTTTTTCCGCTGTAGGTGGTCCACTTTTCAGTGAAATCAAAGGAGCCTTATATGGAAAGGCTGATAAAGTTATGGCTATAAACTATATTTATGGTCTTGGTGGAAGAGACGTTAAGGCTGATGATATAGAATTTGTATATACTGCACTTCAAGACATTCAGAAGACAGGACAAATAGGTGAAACCTATAGATATTTAGGAGTAAGAGAATAGGAGGTGAATTTCATATGGCATATAATTTGAAAGAAGTTATGGATAAACCGGAACGTTTAAGCGGTGGACATAGGATGTGTGCGGGCTGCGGTGCACCTGTAGCGGTAAGAACGGTACTTAGAGCACTTAAACCTGAGGATCATGCTGTTTGTGGTTCAGCTACTGGCTGTCTAGAAGTATCGACCTTTATATATCCTTACACCGCATGGAAAGACTCCTTTATTCATACGGCATTTGAAAACGTAGGAGCTACAATTAGTGGTGCTGAGGCTGCATATGAAGCCATGAAACGAAAAGGTAAAATTGATGAAACCTATAAATTTATAGCATTTGGCGGTGACGGTGGTACCTATGATATAGGGCTTCAATCCTTGTCAGGTGCTATGGAGAGGGGGCATGACATGGTGTATGTATGCTATGATAACGAAGCATACATGAACACAGGTATACAAAGATCCTCAAGCACTCCCAAATACTCAGATACGTCAACTAGTCCTCAAGGCAGCGTTTTAGCAGGAAAACAGCAATACAAGAAGGATTTGACTGGATTAATGGCAGCACACCGTATTCCTTATGTTGCACAAACCACATTGACCTCAAATTTTAAAGATATGTATGAAAAAGCTGAAAAGGCTATATATAAGAAAGGGCCAGCCTTTCTAAACATTATGGCACCATGCCCAAGAGGCTGGAGGTATGAAACACCAGACCTAATGCTCATTTGCAAGCTAGCAATGGAAACCTGTGTATGGCCAGTATATGAAGTGGAGGATGGAGTTTGGAAGCTTAATTTCAAACCCAAGAAGAAGCTGCCTGTAGAAGATTATCTAAAACCGCAAGGCAGATTTAGACACTTATTTAAGAAGGGAAATGAGCACCTGATAGCAGAAATTCAACAAGATGTAGACAAAAGATGGGAAGACTTGTTGAAAAAATGCGGAGAAACAATGTAGCTATATAAAGCCAGTGTATGCTGGCTTTATTGTTTACTAATCTACACAATAAACTAAGAACTGTTTATGCTTTTCTTCTATATATATTGCGATAAAGATATATCATTAACAAAAGCAGTAATATATTTTTCTCAACATATGAATAAATGTAAATGTTTAAAAAATATATGAATGGGAAGATTATATGCATATATCTTAATATATTGAAAGGGTGAAGTTGATGGAAAATATAAAAAGCTCTTTACACGTAGATCGAGATAGAATATTAATATCAAATCCTGAAAAATATGAAAGGATAGAAATCAGAAATCTAACCTATGATGATGGCGAAGGGTTACATGGCGGATACAATGGAAATGTTATAGTAGGATATTATGCAGACAGTAAGGATGTGTTTTTCCTCTCAGCAAATAATATAGAAGAAGATGACTTTAATTCAGTGTGTGATAAGATTGAGAATATGTTTGGACAGAACCAACAACTTGTTAATTTAATGATATACAATGGCAACAGTACAATATACAATCTAAATGAAGAGTATAATAATTGAGAGAAACTTCATATTTATATAATATAAGACATGACATATTATTTAAGCATCAAAAAGTAATAAAACAAAGTCAAGTGAAAAACTTACGGTTGACAAGATACTACAAAACATGATAGAATAAAATTCCTGGCTGAGCTGGGGAGCAAAACAGACAAGATAATTAAAGACATAAAAGGACAAACAAATCTAAAAATTATGTTGACAAACAAAACATAATTTGATATCATAGTAAAGGTCGGCGTTAGACGCTGACAAACAAAACATTGATGATTTGCCGATGCAAATTCATCAATATGGTCCTTGAAAACTAAACAGTGTAACGAAACCAATAAATTAATTCTTTTGAGTAGGTTCAAACAATTAGTTGAAATCACAGAA
>JBAVGO010000144.1:0-2190 GCA_049684915.1 Lutisporaceae bacterium
AGTATATATTATACAATAACTTCGATTTTTGGATTAATAGAAAAATTTAAGGATAATAATGAAAAGTTTTATATGCCTGAAAAAAGGTTTGCTATATTTATTCCTGCATATAATGAGGAAATTGTAATATCAAGTATTGTTGAAAATCTCGAGAATGTTAATTATCCAAAGGAGCTTTATGATGTTTATGTAATAGCTGATAATTGCAGTGATAAAACTGCAGATTCTGCAGCAAGTGCAGGTGCCAAAGTTCTTGTTAGAGTGAACAAGAAGGATAGAGGCAAGGGACATGCATTGAAGTGGGCTTTTGATAAAGTACTTTTTAATGAACATAACAACAGTAAATATGATGCAGCCGTAATATTTGATGCAGACAACTTGGTTTCAAAGGACTTCTTATTAGAGATGAATAATAAGCTTTGTGCAGGACTCAAGGTTGTACAAGGTTATATAGATAGTAAAAATCCAAATGACTCTTGGATTACTATGGGTTATTCCATTTCCTTCTGGAGTGTAAACAGACTTTTTCAATGTGCTAGATCCTATTTGGGACTGAGCAATGAAATTGGAGGTACAGGCTTCTGTATGGATATAAAGGTTTTGAAGGAAATGGGCTGGGAAGCTACCAGCTTGGCTGAAGATTTAGAGTTTACTGCAAAATTGGTGCTAAACGGTATAAAAGTAGGATATGCACAGAATGCAATTATATATGATGAAAAGCCATTAACTTTAGCTCAATCATGGAAGCAGAGAAGAAGATGGATGCAGGGCTTTGGTGATGTTTGCTCCAGATATTTCTTCAAGCTTATTGCTAAAGGAATAAAGGAAGGCGATTTGGTTGCCATAGATTGTGCAATATATACATTACAGCCTTATATACTGATATTAGGCGGTTTGATGTTGGTGCTTCCGATTTTTAACATATTTTTGTTTGATGAGAAGCTTTTGATGATTACAACAAACATAATACCTAAGTTCTTCTTTTATATAGGAATAGTTCAGCTATTGCTTTTACCTACAAGCTTAGTAGTAGAAAAGAAATTTACCTGGAAGATGCTGCTTTACTATCCTGCTTATATATTATTCTGCTTAACATGGATACCAATAGCGGTAGAAGGCATAATAAGAATGAAAAACAAGGATTGGAGCCATACACAGCATAGCAGAAGATTATCTATACAAGAAATAGAGTAGTTTACTAAGACGTTTCTGAAATTATCAGATGCGTCTTTTTTGATTGTAATATATGGCAACTTAGAATATAATTGTACTATAAAAATTAGAAACGGGAGGTCATTATGGAAATTAACAACATAGTTGAAACAACATTGGCAAAAAATCTAACGATGGGCGAGAAACTTAAATACTTTTTCACTAACCCAAATAGAATATTTGAAGATTATAATACTAAGCCAACATGGAAGCTAAAGCTTTCTATTATTATTGCTATAGTCGCTATATATTCGGTGTTTGTAAAGATACTTACTTTTGGAACGAATATTGACTTGATGATGCAGCAAATGCCAGACTTACCAAAGGAACAAGCTCAGGCTGCTATGGGGTTTTTGAATTCACCTTGGATGACTGCTCTTATTGCCCTATTCGCAGTTATATTGGCAATTGGTACTGTTTTCTTAGTACCATTAATTTATAAGGGACTTATATCACTTTTTGGTGGTAAAACAACATATAAAAAACTGCTTTCAGTATATTCTCTTGCATATATACCATTTTATATAGGCTCTTTAGTAAGTCTTGCAATTGGATATTTTACTAATAATTATGCTAGTATACTAAATCCGAATGTTATGGATACATTGCTCGGCAGACTGGACTTATTTGTGATATGGCAAGCTTTGCTTCTTATATTTGGATTCTCAAAGGTAGCAGAATTAAAGCTTGAGAAGTCTGCTATAATAGTAGCTATTATGTGGTTGATTACAACCGGAATAGCAATAATACCGAAATTGTTATAAAGGCACAATTAGAATAAGTCAGAGCTTATGTTGAGGCTATAGACAAACCAGCATCGAATTTTGATGCTGGTTTTCTTAATTTATACCGGTTCTATAATAAATGTTGGGGTATAAAAGCTCCAACATTTATTTTTTAGCAAAAAAAGTAGAGCATGAACGAAAACTCCGATAAAATAAAGTTACCACACAATAAATATAGGGGGGTTTTGTCATG